>JALRDI010000118.1 GCA_023257035.1 Ilumatobacteraceae bacterium
GTCAATGAATCTTACACCACTTTCACTTTTATTTATACTCATGTTATTAGGTTCATTTCTATGGTTAGGTAAAGAACTAAAAGTTCAACAAAATTTAGAGGATGAATTGAAAAAAACTTTAACTGAAAAGGCAATAAATTCTTATAGTGATATCTTGTATGAGGTTAAGGTGTATTGCGCCAATGGAGATATTGGACCTACCTTGCGTGCCGTATATGCTTCATTTCCTTACATAGATTATAAAGTATCGAAGGAATTTATCGATATTATAGAATCTAATAAAAATAATGAAGAAAAATGCCAAGGTCATAACCGTTGTTTTGCGCTAGCTCCAGAACTTTTTGACGTTGACGACTACGGAACAGCCATCGCATTAAACGATGGTGTTGTCCCGGCAGAACTTGAAGA
The DNA here is from genome assembly GCA_023257035.1 of Ilumatobacteraceae bacterium. Classification (GTDB taxonomy): domain Bacteria; phylum Actinomycetota; class Acidimicrobiia; order Acidimicrobiales; family Ilumatobacteraceae; genus Casp-actino5. The sequence goes on from JALRDI010000118.1 coordinate 409, forward strand.
CAAAGCTCGGCTGGCAGCCGCGAACTGCCCCGAATACGCCATCACGATCGAAGACTGATTGCAGGAGCTTCCTATGGCTGGAATGTACGAAAAGGTCCTCGATTGGGCAAACGATTTCGATCATGCCGATCCGGAATATAACGAGCGTGCTCACGAGATCTGGGCAGAGTTCCAAGGCTCGGAGTGTCCGGTTGCTCACAGCGATCGTTATGACGGTCTCTGGGCGCCGTTCACTTATGAGATGGTGCACGAGATCGCCTACGACACCGATCACTTCACCTCACAGGGTGTTGTGGTGAACACGGGACGACCCATGATTGAGGCTCCTGTTGGGCCAGCGCCGCCCATCACCAGCGACCCGCCATTCCACAACATCGCGCGTCGTCTGCTCCTCCCACCGTTCTCGCCGAAAGTGATCGCAGAGTGGGAGCCCGAGGTTCGACGACTTTGTAATGAGTTGCTCGACCGTATGGGAGATATCACCGAAGGCGAGTCAATCGTTGACGGTGCAGTTGAATACGCGCAGAGCATTCCGGTCAACGTGATCGCTCGAATGCTCGGTTTCCCGACCGAAGATGAGGCGCTCTTCCGAGACTTCGTGCACAACGTTCTTGAGCGCATTAACGAGCCGGTTGAAGAACGCGAAGAATTCATGCAGCCATTGGCCGACTATCTCGATGCGCAAATTCAGGACCACCGAGACAACCCTCGTGATGACCTCACCAACTACTTGCTCAATGTTGAGATCGCCGGCAACAAACTGTCCGACGAACACGTCCGTGGTTCGATCCTGCTGTTGCTCGTAGCCGGAATCGATACGACGTGGTCTGCGATCGGTTCCTCGCTCTGGCACCTCGGCACGCACCCAGATGATCTCCAGCGACTTGTCGATGAACCAGAAGTCATGATGTTTGCGCTTGAAGAATTCCTTCGTGCCTACGCGCCGGTGACAATGGCTCGCCTGGTCAAAGAGGACTACGACTTCCACGGCTGCCCGATGAAGGCAAATGACTGGGTGTTGTTGCCGTTCCCGGCTGCAAACCGCGACCCAAAACAGTTTGAACATGCGACGCAGTTCGTGATCGATCGGCAAGAAAACCGCCACGGTGCGTTCGGTCTCGGCATTCATCGCTGCTTGGGTTCGAACCTTGCTCGACTCGAACTGAAGGTTGCGGTCGAAGAATTCGTTCGCCGCTTCCCTTCGTTCACCGTCGACGGCGATACGAGATGGAGTGTCGGTCAAATTCGCGGACCACGCGAATTGCCACTACGTGTCTTGAAGACCAGCTGACGAGCGTCGCAGCGCATGGCGTTGCGTTTCGTAGATCGTTCCAGTTCCAGAGGCAATCCACGCGGTAATGCATCCGATTGCAATCGGGGTGACGGCAGCCGCTCCGAAGAGTTCAAGGCCCATCACGGTGCACGCAATCGGGGTATTCGCTGCTGCTCCAAAGGTGGCAACCATTCCGATCGCGGCAGCGGCTCCAATGGGTAGCCCGAGCAGTTCTCCGGCCGATGCGCCGAGGGTTGCTCCAATCACGAAAAGCGGGGTGACCTCTCCACCAAGAAACCCTGTGCCAATGGTGATGGCGGTGAACAACAACTTGAGAGCGAACACGCTGAGGGCTATCGACGTGCCGGCGAGGGCCGAATCGAGAAGGGGAAGTGACAAGCCGAGATAGTCACGCCCGAACAGCGCAGCGAGCCCAACAACCGCTGCGCCTCCGATCACCGGTCTCACGACTGCAGATGGAACATAACGACGCCCGAGACTGCGGATTGCCGAGGTAACTGAAACGAAGAGACGTGCGGCAATTCCGCACGCGAGACCAACGACGATGAGTGCCCCGATTGTTGACGCCGATAGTGAGAGGTCCACTGCAAGACGGGCTGAGTGATGGTGGCCCAGCCGCGTCACGACTGCGTCGCCGACAAACGATGCGATGACGGCGGGAACAAGTGCTTGGTATCGCAAGCGACCAACGGTGGGAACTTCGACCGCAAAGATCACTCCAGCAAAGGGCACACCAAAGACAGATCCGAACCCGCCGGCAAGCGCCGCGGTCAACATCAATGATCGATCGCTGTGATTGAGGCGCAGCAGTCGGCCGGCGGCATCGCTCAGACTTCCTGACATCTGAAGAGCGGTACCCTCTCGGCCAGCCGAACCGCCGAAGAGGTGAGTCCACCAGGTTCCGAGAAGTACGAGGGGTGCCATTCGTCGTGGAACCCACTGCGTTGGCGAGTGAATTTCTTCGAGCAGAAGGGCGTTGCCGGCTGATGACCGTCCAGCAAGGTGGTGATTTGAGAGTCCGATCGCAAGTCCGGCGACGGGCAGGAGGTACAGCATCCAGCTCGTGTCAGTTTGAACGGATGTCGCCCGATCGAGTCCTTCGAGGAATACGAACGACGCGATTCCTGCAAGGAGACCTGAAATTCCGCCCAGAATGATCCATCGGCAAGTACGTACGAAGGAACGCATCGGTTGGGAGGCCAGGGTTGCAGGGGTGTTCGTCGACATTTCTGATCACATTCTCACCAGATGCTTACCGCATTCTGATGTACTCATTGCATGACCGAAGAGAGATTGCAGGTGCTGCTCGCCGAAGATGACCGTGCTGTCCGGGAATCTCTGGCGCGCGCGATGACCCTCGAAGGGTATGACGTCGACGCCGTAAATGACGGTGCGGCGGCACTTGAGCGGCTGCGAGACGGCTCTGGAAATGGCGCACTCCCTGACATCGTGATCCTCGATGTGTCGATGCCTGCTGTTGATGGTTTGACGGTGTGCCGGGTGCTTCGGTCAGAGGGAAGCAGACTCCCAATTTTGATGCTGACGGCAAGAACCGAGCCGAGCGATCGCATCGCCGGGCTCGATGCAGGGGCCGATGATTACGTTCTAAAACCGTTCGATTTAGGCGAGTTGTTCGCTCGCCTCCGGGCGCTCGTTCGCCGCACCACGACTGAGATCGAAGAGCCCGGTGGTGCTGAGCCGCTCGTTCTTGACGACTTGGTGATCGAGCCAGCGGGACGCCGAGTGCGGCGGGGGAGTCGAGAACTTGATCTGTCGAAGACCGAATTTGATCTTCTCGAACTGCTTGTCCGCAATGCCGGAATTGTGCTCGATCACTCCACGATCTACGAGCGAATTTGGAATTACGACTTCGGTCCAGATTCAAAAAATCTCGCCGTGTACATCGGCTATCTGCGTCGGAAAACTGAAGATGAAGGTGGATCCCGTCTGATCCACACGGTGCGCGGCGTTGGCTACTCAGCGAGGGTTGAGCAATGAGTCTCCGTTTACGGATTGCATTATTGATGGCGGTGCTCGCAGCGACGGCGACGATTGCAGTTGGGGCGATTTCCTATCGAACGACGTCATCACGCCTGCTCGGAGCCGTCGATGATTCGCTTGTCGACGCAACGGCCGTTGCGACCGCTCGACGATTTGATGACCGTCTCTTTGAAGCTGGCCCATTTGATGGGTTTGTTGTCCAGGCGGTTCTCGAGGACGGGTCGATCATTCGATCGAATTTCCCTCATCAGATGAAACCAAGTCGGAACGACCTTGAGTTAATTGGTCGTCCTGGCGCAACAGATTTCAGATCGGTTCGTCTTGGTCGAGCCGAATATCGAATTCGTTCCATCGGCTTCGAAGACGGCATCGTTCAGATTGGCCGTCCACTCACAGAGACGAATTCGGTCCTCGAGAGCTTGCGTTTGCGCACCTTGCTATTGGTGAGTGGTGTGACCGTGCTTGCAGGAATTCTCGGAGCGCTCATTGCCGGTCGTGTCACCCGTCCGTTGCGGTCACTCACCGATGCTGCGTCAGAAATCGAGTCAACTGGGCGACTCGAACTCTCTGAGAACGAGTCGGTGAGTCGCCGTGATGAAGTTGGCCGACTCTCAACGGCGTTCCATCGCATGATTTCGGCCCTCGCTCGTTCTCGAGCCGATCAACGCCGCCTCGTTGAAGATGCAGGTCACGAGTTGCGAACACCGGTGACCTCCATTCGCACGGGGCTCGACACCTTGAGCCGCTATCCCGATTTGCCGGCTGATGAGCGGGCGGAGATTGTCGAATCGATGCGCGCCGAAGCGGCCGAATTGACATCGCTAGTGAACGAGGTTGTCCAGGTCGCAAGTGGTGAAGCCGATGAATCCGAACCCGAACACGTCCGTGTCGGAGACGTGGTTGGCATTGCAGCGGAGCGGGCCCAGCGCCGCTCTGGGCGCGAAGTCGTTGTGCAATCAGACGAGTCGATCGTGATGATTCGGCGAGGACAGTTGGAGCGCGCAGTTTCAAACCTTTTGGAAAATGCAGCAAAATTTGATGACAGCGCTAACCCGATTGAAGTCGTTGTTTCTGAGGGTCGAATCTCGGTTCTCGACCGTGGTCCCGGAATTCCTGTTGGCGACCGGCAACTCGTCTTTGAACGATTCCACCGTTCGGCAACCGCTCGAACCCTCCCGGGCTCTGGCCTCGGACTCTCAATGGTCGCTACAACAGCTCGACAGAATGGTGGAGATGTATTTGTGGGAGACCGAGATGGGGGAGGAGCGATTGTTGGGCTTACATTGCCGGTCGTTCCGGCATGGGAGCCACCATCGGCATAGGTAGATGAGTTCTCACGTTGTCCTTACCTGAGTCATGCAGGCTTCTTGAAGAACTCACCGAAGATACATAGCAACGGAAGCCGGACCCCCCAGTTTCCACAGCAAAGAAAGAAGTTGAAGATGAAAAAGAGCGCACTTTTCGCAGCACTCTCAGCCGGAGCCATCGCCGGTACGGGCGCAGGCCTCATCCTTGGTGTTCCGGGGCTCACCAGCGCAGCTGGCGATTTGAACAACGATGCGTCATCCGACGTCGTGGTTGAATCAATCAATGACGGAGACCACGGTGAGGGACGTCACGGTGGGCCACGAGGTGGCGGTCGGCTGGCATCACCTGAAACTCTCGCCGGAGTGCTCGGGCTCGATGCTGAAACTCTTCGATCAGAGTTCGCAGCCGGAAAATCGATCGCTGATGTCGCAGGCGAACAGGGCGTTGCCATCGAGACCGTCATTGACGCTCTCGTCGCTGATGTCGAAACCCACCTTGCCGAACATGTTGCCGATGGATCACTCACCGAGGAAGAGGCCGCTGACAAATTGGCAAATGCAGAGACCATTATCTCCGAGAAAGTGAATGAAGTGCCACCTCTTGGAGGTCGCGGCCCAGGGTTCCGCTCGGATGCGCAGCTATCGGCCACAGTGCTCGAGATGCTCGGTGTTGATGCCGCAACTCTGCAAGAGGCATTTGCAGCCGGCCAATCCGTTGCCGACGTCGCTGCCGAAAATGGAGTTGACCTCAATGACATCGTGAGCACACTCGTTGACGAGAAGGAAGCTCACCTTGCCGAGCACGTGGCTGACGGGTCACTCACCGAGGAAGAGGCCGCCGACAAATTGGCAAATGCTGAGACCATGATCACGGAGCGACTCAACACAGTTCCGACTCCTGGTGACATGGGTCCTCGTGGCCCAATGCGTGGCGGTGACGGTCACGGCGGACCTCGTGGCGGTCGCCATGACCACACTGACGGCGATCACATCGACGGCATGAACGACGGAACGATGGATGACGGTGCTGCAACCAGTGGGACCGGGTTCGACAACTTGTTGAACTCAGACGCCTGATCATTTGCTGGTCTGTCACCCCCCGGCAGACCAGCAACGCGAATGTTGTGGGTGCGCTCGAGTTTCGGGTGCACCCACATTCGCGTTCTCATCAAAGTGGGACGTGATGGCTGCAAAGAGGTTTAAGGTCCGCGACACCCGACCCGTACACTGATCGCAGATGTCTGACCCCTCACTCTTCTCCACGAGCCCCTTTCTTGAGGGTTTGAACCCTGCGCAATACGACGCTGTGGTCCACGGCGAGGGTCCGTTACTCGTCGTTGCCGGAGCTGGCTCTGGCAAAACACGTGTTCTTACTCATCGGATTGCCCACCTCATTCACACCGGTGTGCACCCTTCACAAATTCTTGCGATTACGTTCACAAATAAGGCCGCCCGAGAAATGCGTGACCGGGTCGCCGACCTCGTTGGCCCAGTCGTGAAGAACATGTGGGTGAGCACATTCCACTCGGCGTGTGTGCGAATTCTCAGGGTTCACGCTGAACGCGTCGGGTTGCCCCGGACATTCTCGATCTACGACCAGGGCGACGCAGTCCGACTGACCGGGTATGTCGTGCGCGATATGGGTCTCGACCCGAAACGGTTCAACTCCCGAGCCGTTCACGGTCACATCTCGATGTACAAGAACGAACTTGTAGATCCTCCTACCGCAATTGCTACCGCTGATGACATTTTCGCCCGTCGCCACGCCGAGATCTATGCCGAGTACCAGGCTCGACTCGAACGAGCAGGTGCCGCTGATTTTGACGACCTGCTCACACTTACGGTGAGGCTCCTCTCGGAATGTCCTGACGTTCTCGACGAATACCGCGGGCGCTTCCGCCACCTTCTCGTTGACGAATATCAAGACACCAACATGGCTCAGAACGAGATCGTTCTCGCTCTTGGTGGAGCGACTGACCCGAACGGGGCTCACAATGTGTGCGTTGTCGGAGACAGTGACCAAAGCGTGTATCGCTTCCGAGGGGCAGACCTTCGAAACATCATCCAATTCGAAGACGCGTTTGCAGATGTGACGACCATCGTGCTCGACCAGAATTATCGCTCGACACAGACCATCCTTGACGCTGCGAACGCAGTCATCGTGAACAACCCTGGTCGTCAGCCAAAACACCTGTGGACTGACGGCAACTCAGGTGAGCGCATTGTTCGCTACTACGCAAGCGACGAAGGCGATGAGGCAACGTTTGTCGCTTCGACCGCACGTCAACTCACGCGTGAAACCGGTGCGATGTACAGCGACACGGCGGTGCTGTATCGAACGAACGCACAGAGCCGTGTGATTGAAGAATCGTTTATGCGGCTGGGTGTTCCGTACCAGGTGGTTGGCGGAACCAAATTCTACGATCGCCGTGAAGTCCGCGATGCGCTTGCCTATCTGCGGGTTGTCGCTAACCCAGCAGATGAAGTGAGTGTGAAGCGAGTGCTGAACGTTCCGAAGCGTGGTGTCGGTGACACCAGCGTTTCAAGAATCGACGAATTCGCATCACAAGAGGGCGTCTCTTTTATCGAAGCCGCTCGTCGTGCCAGTGAGGCAGGGGTTAGCGGACGCGCAGCTCGAGGCGTCGAGAGCTTTTGTGAAGTGATCGATGCAGCTCGTGAAATGTTGCGCAATGAGGGCGAAGATGGTCTTACCGCCGGCGAACTCCTTCAACATGTCCTCGACGCCTCGGGGTATCTCACCGAACTAGAAGAGGAAGACACGGTCGAGGCTCACGGTCGTATCGAAAATCTCGGTGAGCTCGTCGGCTCCGCAAGAGAATTCACCCGCCTAGATGAATTCTTAGAACAAGTCGCGCTCGTCGCCGATACCGACGATCTCGCCGACGACGACCGCGTCGTTCTCATGACCCTTCATTCGGCAAAAGGGCTCGAATTCCCGAATGTGTTTCTTGTTGGGGTTGAGGAAGGGGTCTTCCCGCATCATCGAGCGCTATCAGACCCCGACGAAATGGAAGAAGAACGCCGACTTGCCTACGTCGGCATCACCAGAGCCATGGAGCGGCTCTTCATGTCGCATTCGTGGAGCCGAATGCTGTTCGGCTCGACGCAATACAACCCCCCATCTCGCTTCTTCGATGAAATCCCCGAGACGCTTCTCGACATCCGCGGCGACCGCCGACCATCGGGTTACCAGAGCTCGTATCGCTCGACATCGTCATGGGACTCACCGCCCCCGTATCGGCGCAGGGGTATCGATCGGGAAGAGAATGATGAGCACCGCGACCGAATTGTCGAAGGCGCAATGAGTTCTCGTAGTGGCCCAGTTCAATCCGGTGCTCACGAAATTGGATTCCGCATCGGCGACGATGTGACCCACCCGGCATTCGGCGAAGGCGTCATTATCGATATCGGTGGTCAAGGCGACCGTTCAGAGGCAACGGTTAACTTCGCAGGCGTTGGAACAAAACATCTTGCGCTCGCCTTCGCCCCGCTGACCCGCCGATCTGGTTGAATA
>JALRDI010000164.1 GCA_023257035.1 Ilumatobacteraceae bacterium
GCGCGGCTCGGCTCCAGCGTCGCCGTTTTGCGGGCGAGGTTCTTGCAGTTGACTCTCCGCAGGGCAGGTTCTCTGATGGGGCGGCAGAGATCACTGGTCGCAGGTTGGAGGGGGTTGACGCCCTCGGAAAGCACCTTTTCCACCGTTGGGAAGGTGACCTCACCGTGCATATACATCTCGGGCTGTTCGGAAAATTCAAAGTGTTCACTGACTTGGAGAAAGCGCCTGCTCCGTCTGAGGGAACCCGTATGCGGTGGCTTGGTCACACGGGGGCGATGTACCTGTCGGGGCCGACCGCGTGCGAGATCATTAGTTCTGAGCAAGAAGAAGAACTTCGAAACCGCATTGGGCCGGACCCACTTACGGTTCGAAAGGGCGACCTCGACCGAGTCAAGGCTTCACTCGCTCGTCGATCGACCCCAATTGCCCAGGTGCTGCTTGATCAGGCAGTCGTCGCTGGCATTGGGAATGTGTACCGAGCAGAGTTCTGTTTTCTGGCCGGACTTGACCCTCGAACTCCGGCTCGTGAAGTTAACGGGGACACAGTCGAGCACATTTGGAATCTCTCAATCTCGCTGATGAAAGTCGGAGAACGCATCGGCCGGATTGTGACGGTTGACCCCGCTGAAGTTGGTGCGAAAAAACCCGGTGATCTCCGACGGGGCAATCGTCTCTATGTGTACAAGCGGGCTGGACAACCATGCCGGCGTTGCGCAACTCCAGTCATGTCAACCGAGCTTGCGAACCGTCGGGTCTGGTGGTGCCCGACCTGCCAGCCATCCTGAGATATTCGGTTGCTATGGCTCTGAATTGAGTGGTTTTGCAAAGCTGATGTCGTGGCCAGTGGGGTCAAAGATTGCGAAATATCGCTCACCCCACGATGCGTTAGTTGGCTCAGTCTGTGGAGTGAGTCCAGCTGCGACTGCTTGGTGATGGAGATCGTCGACGTCATCGACGTGAAAGATGACGCGTCCCCAAGTTGTGTTGATGACGTTGTCGGTGGATCGCAAGATGAGGTTCACGTGAGGACCGTTTGGTTCGATTGACATGGTCGTGAACTCGGAGTCGTCACCACCAAACGACAGCGTGAACCCAAGCGCTGAATAAAACGAAATCGACGCTGCCATGTTGGTGGCAGTGAGCGTGATGGCATCGATCGATCGAATTTTTGTCATCAGTTCTTGTCTAGCAGTGGCAAATTGCACATGTGGACGTGAGGCCGAAAGTGCCTCACGCGAGCGGGTTCGATGGTGCCTAACTTTGTTGTGAGCCGCTACCGTTTGCCGCATGTCGTTTGACGGTTCAATCCGTATCTGGCCAGTTTCTGGTTTGCCTGAAATTGAGGTTGGCGCCGACCTTGCTAGGATGATTCACGCTCAGGCGGTCGCGGCCGAAACACCGATTGCAGACGGCGACATCGTCGTTGTGACATCAAAGATTGTGTCAAAGGCTGAGGGTGCGATTATTGAACTCGCAGACGTGACGCCGTCAACATTTGCAGAAGAATGGTCGCAACAATGGGAGAAAGATCCTCGGGTTGTTGAGATCGTGCTTCGTGAGAGTCGGCGCATTGTCCGGCAGCTCGGTCCTGTGCTCATTACTGAAACCCACCACGGCTTCGTCTGCGCAAATTCAGGTGTCGATCAGTCGTCTAGCGGGGCTCATGACCGAATCGTTGTCCTTCCAAAAGATCCGGATGCTTCTGCCCGGAGACTGCGCTCTCGGTTTGCTGACCTTGGTGTGAATGTTGCGGTGCTCATCAGCGACACCTTCGGCAGGCCGTGGCGCGAAGGGCAAACCGATATCTGCGTGGGGCTCGCCGGAATGCATTCGATGCGTTCATACATCGGCGAGGTTGATCCGCATGGCCATGAGTTCAAGGTCCAAGAGCTGTGCGTTGTTGATGAAGTGACTGCGGCCGCAGAACTGGTCAAAGGAAACACTTCGCGGATTCCGGTTGCAGTGGTAAGCGGTATCGACTTCGAATTTGATGATGATGCGACGATGGCGCCAGTGCTTCGAGATATCTCCCGTGACCTTTTCCGCTAGTCAGCCTCGCCAACGACTTGCTGGTCGGTGAGCGCGCAAGCATTGGTAGTTGCGTGCAAAACTGATGACGTGAAACTCGCTGATGCGTATCCAGTTGGCGAACAACTTGCCGACGACCCAATTGTCTGGGTGATCGACGACTTTCTCAGTTCGGAAGAACGCGCTCACGTCATCGAAATCGCTGTGCCGCGACTCGAGGAAGCAAAAGTCACCTCAACGAGAGTGAATACAACATCTGCTGCCCGAACAGGTTCGGTGGCATGGGTGCGGTACGCCGACTCGCAGCAGGTTCAGAACATCATCCATCGGGTGAGTGACCTCGTCGATATTCCGCCACATCACGCCGAGTCGATGCAGGTCGTTCATTACGCCGAGACGCAGGAGTACCGCCCACATTTTGACGGATGGGATCTGCGGACTGAAAAAGGTCGCTTACGAACCCAAAACGGTGGTCAACGTGTGCTTACCGCTCTCATGTACTTGAACGAAGTTGCTGGCGGCGGTGGAACCATTTTCCCCAAACTTGATCTTGAGGTTGAAGCTAAGCCGGGCCGCCTGGTCATCTTCCACAACATTGAAGATGAGGCAACGAACCTTCACCCGAATTCCCTCCACGGTGGTATGCCGGTTGGAGATGGAGAAAAGTGGGCGTGCAATCTGTGGTTCAGGGCAAAGCCGTATAAGGCGGCTGGAAATCGAGGTTCGAAGCCGGTTGCGTCGAGCAGCCGAACGGGTGGAGGACAGGCCGGAAATCGTGCCGCTCGGCGTCGTTCAAAGAAGCGTTAACGACACGATCTCAGAATTTATTGCTCAGATGAGCAACGAATAATGGCGCCGTGGGCTCAAACCGACTATGGTCGTATGCGAGGTCGCTTTGAGTGACCCCAAGTGAGCGCACAGGTCCGGAAGTCAGGGCTAGAGCGTTCCTCGGGAGTTGCTTGGCGTTTTGGTGGCCCAAGCCGACATATATCAACATCGTGACTGGAACCATCCGCCTAGAGGGCGTGTACAAAATTTTCGGGGAACAACCGCGTGGTCGTGCCCTTGAGTTGGCGCAGGCCGGCCATTCAAAGACCGAAATCCAAGCGTGGACCGACCACGTGGTCGGACTCGCTGATGTGAACGTTGACATTCGCCAAGGCGAACTCTTCGTGATTATGGGCTTGTCAGGATCGGGTAAATCGACCGCTATCCGAACTGTTAACAAGTTGCACTCCGTGACGACGGGCAGCGTGTGGGTCGATGATGTTGATATCCAAACGCTGTCTGGTCGTGCCTTGCAGGCTGTGCGTCGTGAGAAGATGGGAATGGTGTTTCAACACTTTGCGCTGTTCCCGCACCGAAATGTCATCGACAACGTTGCATATGGCCTCGAAGTGCAAGGCGTCGAGAAAGGCGAGCGTCTTTCTTCGGCGATGGAAGCGCTCTCGCTTGTTGGCCTTCAGAGATATGCGACTTCGATGCCTTCTCAACTGTCCGGTGGAATGCAGCAGCGAGTTGGTCTCGCTCGAGCGCTTGCAAGCGACCCTTCGATTTTGTTGATGGACGAGGCGTTCAGCGCCCTTGACCCGTTGATTCGTCGCCAGATGCAGGACGAATTGATGGCGATTCAGAAGCAACTTAAAAAGACGATCCTGTTCATCACCCACGACCTCAACGAAGCCCTTCGCATTGGAGATCGTGTGTGCATCATGCGTGGCGGACGAGTTGTGCAAATCGGTACGCCTGAAGAAATCCTCACGAAGCCAGCGTCTGGTTACGTCGCAGAATTTGTTCAAGACGTTGATCAGGGACGCGTCATTGAGGTGCAAGAGGTCATGGTTGAACCGAAGCCGATTGCGGCGACGGACTCGCTTGCGCAAGCGCTTCGCTCAATTGAGGATCGGGCCGGCGTATTCGTCCTAAACGCATCTGGCGCCCCAGAAGCACTACTAACAGTTGCTGACGGGCTCGAGGCTCTCGAACGGGGAGCGACAACTGTCGGCGAAGCATTACGCACCGACTTTGAACGTTGTGAGCCTCGCCAAACCCTAAATGAGGTCTACGCCCACGCCGGACGCGGCCTGCCAATTGCTGTCGTTGAAGACGGAAAATTGGTCGGAAACCTCGACCCACGCCACATTATGGAAGAACTTGGTCGAGTCGAATCCTTGATTGACAGTTTCGAGCGGGAGGTCTTCCTGTGAGTTTCCTTCGCGCAGATGATGGCCCTGGCATTCTCGATGACGCAGTTCTCGACGAGTTCAACATCCCATTTGGCAGTTGGATCGAAGAAGCCGTCAACTGGATCACGCTCAATATGGGTGGGGTGCTTGACGCAATTGCATGGCCATTCGAATTCTTGCTTGAGAACCTCGTTGACAGGTTCCTTATCGCAATTCCATGGCTCGTGGTTGTTGCGATCATGTTCGTCATCGCGTGGCTCGTCCGAAACTTCACGGTGGCGCTCGGCTCGGCAGCTGGTCTCATTATCTGCGGGCTGCTTGGCAACGAGTTTTGGGTGCAAACAGCACGAACGATCGGGTTCATCCTCGTCGCCGTCATTGTCTGCATCATCATTGGCATACCGTTAGGGGTGTTATCGGGTCGGGTTGACTCTGTGTGGCAGGTCATGCGACCCACCCTCGATGCGATGCAGGTCATTCACTCATTCGTCTACCTGCTGCCGTTCGTGTACTTCTGGGGTGTCGGGCGAGTATCAGCGACCATGGCAACGATGGTGTTTGCCCTGCCGCCACTCATCCGCCTCACAAACCTTGGTATCCGACAGGTTCCCGAGGATGTGGTTGAAGCCTCCCGGGCGTATGGCGCTCGCGAAATGCGAGTACTTCGTGACGTACAGCTACCGCTCGCCCGGCCGGCGATTATGACCGGCATCAACCAGACCCTGCTGTTGGCGTTCTCGATGCTCGGTATCGCAGCAATCCTCGGTGCGGGCGGCATGGGAGCCCTGTTGTTCAGAGCACTTGGCCAGCAGGATGTCAACCTCGCTGCATCTGCTGGGCTTGGGTTCTTCCTTCTCGCAGTCATTCTCGATCGCATCTCCCAAACACAAACTGGGGGCGCTGGGTTGTTCAGCCGAATGACCACTGCCTGGAGAGCTCGCCGTGAGCCAGAATTGCTGCTTGAAAATCCCGACTTCAACCCAACATTGGCAACCTCAAACGGTGATGAAGAAGTTGCAGAAGGCCAAGTTGCTCCACTCGGCTCGCGGGAACGACTTCTTGCGGGGCTCATGGGGCTTGGCGCAGTCGTGTCGTTGCTAAGTTTGGCAATGCCCTGGGCATCGAACGGTTCGCTGTTCACTGGTTACTCGAGGCTCGACGACGTCGGGCTTGATGGATCTTCCTTTGGAGCATTTGATGCTGAAGGTGGCTCATGGTTTGCGTACATCGTTGTGGTCGGGGCACTGATGGTGGTCGCGACAGTCGGGCTCGTAGTTACCGGTCGTCGTCGCGCTCGAGTGTTCAACCCAGACATCGCATTGGTCATTGCGATCGCAATGACGGTAACGGTGCTCGGCTATTTCGTGGCAAGCCCGAGCGAACTATCACCGACGTATTCATCTGGTGCAGGCGTCCTCGTGGCGTTGACTGGCTCGTTGCTGTCGGTCATTTCTGGTGCGGTATGGATTGCAACTGCTCCCTATGGGCCGCGACGTCCGCTTCGCCAACGCATCGGACTTTCACAAATTGTTGTTGCGGCTTTCGCGCTCGGTATGGCAGTCATTTCGATGGTGTCGATGTGGCAACTCGACGAACGTGGGGGAGTCGTCATGACTCCGGAGATCGAAGCAGAAATCGACGAAGTAAAGCGCATGGCAGAAGCCGGTGAAATGGACATGGGTGTCGCCGCAACGGAAATTCAGGTCATTAGAGCGAAGGCTCAACGCGCTGAACGCATTGTTATTTCTGGAAACGATCCGAGTGGAGTGCAGCTCGGCCCATGGGCGCTCGGAGCGATCGTTGTCGCAGGAGTTGGAGCCATCGGAGCATCTGGAGCTGCAGGCTTTTCGAATCGACGTCGGTGGATGTCGGGAATTATCGCCATGGGCTTTGGCGCAGGCGTTGCTGGGCTCTCGATCGGCTTCATCGGAACGCTTGCACGAGCAACTGACAACAACTACTACAGCGGTGTCGGAGCGATGCTCGCTCTGATTGCCGGAACGCTGGCGGTGGCGTCAGCGAAGTCAATCGTGACCGTGTTTGAGCGGTCAAAAGTGTACGACGAGGCGGTCTCATGATCGCTGTGAGGTTTCCAGCATCGGCAACGGTGCTGGGATGACAACAAGTGTTACATCGTGAGCGGCGTGAACTGTTTGCGGCGTGACGACACACCCCAAAGGAGAAAACATGATTAAGAAAAAGAGAGCACTCACGGCAACGCTCGTGACCCTCGGACTCTTCGTCGCTTCCTGCGGTGGCGATGACGCAGCCGAACCCGCTGCCGAGGAGCCAGCCGCTGAAGAGGTCAACCTCACGCCAGGTGATGGCGTAGCAGTGACAATGGCGAAGGCAGACTGGTCAACTGAAGACCCGAACGCCTACGTGGCGCACCTGCTCCTCGCAGAGCTCGGCTATGACGTCAGCGATCCGAAGGATCTCGAACTCGGACCAGCAAACGCCTACATCGCAATGGCGCAAGGTGACGCCGACTTCTGGATCAACTCGTGGTACCCAGGTCACAACTCGTGGCTTGCGAACGAACTTCCAGACGGTTCGCTCGTGGGAGACCACGTGAGTCCCGTTGGCGAGATGATGATGGCAGGCGGTCTTCAGGGCTACCTCATCACCAAGTCATTTGCTGAAGAATACGGAATCACCTCACTAGATGATTTCAACTCGAACGCAGATGCGATTGCGGCATATGACGCTGGTGACCCAGACCCAGGCAACGGAATCGCCGACATTTACGGCTGTTCTGAAAGCTGGACCTGTGATGACATCATCCAGAGCCAGATTGCATTCTCTGGTTGGGAGAACATCAAGCAGACCATCGCAGGCTACGACGCAATGTTTGCCGAGGCCGCAACCAAAGCTGATGCTGGCGAGCCAGCGATCGTTTACACCTGGACACCAAGCGCGTACATCACGCAACTCCGTCCAGGAGACAACGTGCTTTGGCTCGAGGTCAACGACGTCATTGACGACTCCAACCCACTTGGTGCCGAGGGTGGCGAAGGCTACGACCAGCGGCCTGGTACCGCATCAATCGGTGCAGATCAGTGCCCAGG
>JALRDI010000279.1 GCA_023257035.1 Ilumatobacteraceae bacterium
CTCCCTTTGCGGTGGAAATTCGGTGGATGAGACAACTGTCACGATACCGACGCAGAGGCCGACACCCACCGAAAAACCTGAGGTAACATGACTGTAATTCGATTCGTAATCCCCTCGGAGGTAGATGATGTCGAACCCAGTTCTCAACGAGCGCACTCTCGCCAAATGGGCGGCTCCCGAAGCCTCTCAGCGAGCGGGCATTAATGACGGCCCGATTTCAGATTGGGCGCCACCGCCTGCTCCCGGCGAGACAATGACCGTTCGAGGCAGTGTGAGCGCAACAGCTGTTCTTCTTGTATTGCTCCTCATGTCAGCTGCATATGGCTGGTACCAAACCGGTTCCCCGGTGGTGAATGGTCAAGGTGTTGTGCAATACGGCATTCCATCGCTTGCAATGGTCGGTGTATTCGTTGGCCTTGGCCTTGCGTTGCTCATGTCGTTCAAGCCGCATCTCGCGCGATTCGTTGCTCCGGTCTACGCCCTCGCTCAAGGTGTGTTCGTTGGTTCAGTTTCACGAGCATTTGAAGAGTTCTACGACGGCATCGTCATTCAGGCGGCAGGAGCAACATTGGCTGTCACTGCAGTGATGTTGGGCTTGTACCTCACAGGCATCGTTCGTGTTACCGATCGCTTCCGCAAGATCGTGATTTCGGCCACTCTCGGCGTCATGGTGTTCTACATGATTTCGTGGGTCGTCTCGCTCTTCGGCGGAAACGTGTCGTTCCTTGCGAGTTCAAGTTTGATGTCGATTGGCTTCAGTGTGATCGTTGCAGGTCTTGCCGCAATGAATCTCGCACTCGACTTCGACTTCATCGAACGCGGGTCACAATCGGGGCTGCCGAAGCACTTCGAATGGTTTGCTGCATTTGGCCTGCTTGTCACTCTCGTGTGGCTCTACCTCGAACTGCTGAGGTTGCTTGCCAAAATGCGTGAGCGGTGAACGAACGAGTCACTGAAGCTGCTGCTGTTGGAGCGGCTGGTGCTGCCTTAGGTGCAGGCGCAGGAGCTCTTGTCGGTCTTGCCGCACCTGCTGCCGTCGTTGCCGCAACGAATGGCGTAGTCGCCGGTTATCGACAGATCTACGACTGGCAGACACAGAAGGGTCGGCTTGCATTTGTGCTCGACTCGACCTGGGCGCTGGCTACAACGAGTGCCGGTCTTGTCTCGCAGTTAATTGGACGTGTGGCGCAAAGTCGCTACGACGAATCGTTGAGCCGTCGATCAAATCGGCACGTATACGAGCGCGGGTTTGTGGTACGGCGAAATTTTGCGGTGACCGTCGGCAATGTCGTATCAGGTGCAGGTGACACCACAGACGAGCGTCGTAGAAACCTCGTTACCGACCATGAGGACGTTCACATCTGGCAATCAAGAATGCTGGGGCCACTCTTTCCTGTGATGTATCTCGGATGGATGGTCGTCATCGCACCAGTTGCAGTTATCGGTTGGGCGCGGGGGCGTTTATCCGGTGATCGTTCAACTTCGCTGTGGGCCGCAATTGACAAATGTGCGTATTGGCAGAACCCGCTTGAACGGCAGGCCTACCTCAGAGCGAGTCGAGCCAGCGAAGCACGATCCGGTTGAACTCGTCGGGGGCTTCCTGTTGCACCCAATGTCCGATTCCTTCAATGAGTTCAGTTGCTTGATGATTCGGAAGGTCTGAATCCATTCGGGCGAGATACTCAGGCCGGCCGAGAATGACCGGATCAAGGTCGCCAGCGATGAAGAACGTGGGCATGGTGAGGGGTGCTGCGCCAATCGGATCAAATAGGTCGAAGTTCGCATCGAGGTTGCGGTACCAGTTGATCGGACCGGTGAATCCGCTAGCCGTGAACTGTTCTGTGTAGATGGAAAGATCGGCGGGAGTCATCCAGGGCGGACACCCCTCAATTCGTCCGCCGATCATGTGCTCGAAATAGTCGGTGAGCCGAGTGCCCTCGGCTGGAAGTGGCCCGCCAACCAGTGAACGCATTCCGTCACCCGAGGCCATATGCGCAATTGATAACAAGAAGCGCTCAGGATCGGCATTTAGCTCTGCATCAGCAATCCCAGGTGCTTGGAAGTAGAGGATGTAGAAGAAGTTGTCCCCATGTGCTGCCTTCAAACTTGCCGTTGGGTGAATCGGCCACGGTGTGTAGGGCACGCTGGCAGCAATGAGCGCTCGGCAACGCGAGGGATGACGTTGCCCAACATGCCAGGTCACGATCGCTCCCCAGTCGTGCCCCATGATGACTGCATCATCTGCATGTATGTCATCTAGTAGGGCGATGACATCGTCGGCGAGAATGTCGCCTCGGTAGGCAGAGATCTCGTTTGGTGCACTCGAATGTGCATAGCCCCGCTGATCAGGTACGAGGACGCGCCAGCCTGCGTCGACGAGCGGAGCAACCTGGTGGCGCCAGGAATGCGATGATTCAGGAAACCCATGAAGCAAGACGACAACACCACTCGCGCCTGATCCCTCATCAATGACATCAAGTTCGATGCCACTTGCAACCTCAACTCGTCGAAGCGTCACAATTCAACTCCAATACGGTTGGCCTCTTCAACTAGGAGATCAATTTCGAAGTTGATTCGCTTACACATGCGCTGCGTCGATGGATCGATGTCAGGGTCTGTCGCCATGTCAAGCGCCTGCACCTCGTTGCGGAGATGTTGAAGATATTCACCAACGCCGGCGTGCTCAATTGCCGGCTTGGCATTGTGGTTCGTCGGAATTGATGGAAGCCGAGATTCCCAAAGGGCGGCAATGGCGTCGAGAGCGTGGGTTCCGAGCACTGAGAACCGTTGGGTGGGGCCTGGCTCGGTGGCAAGGGCATCGGCGGCAAGGCGATCCGACCAGTACTGCGCTTGGGCAATGCCAACCTCGCACTGCTGATGAAGTAATTCCCGTAAAATGTGCTTTTAAAACAAAACTAAATGCTTACGGTGGGCTTGATAAACTTAAGGCTAGAATGTGCCTCCGTGGTGACATGCAAATCAAAGATCAAGATAACAATTGGTCTCCCACAGCATCAATTAGACTCCTCAAATGCTATCTAGCAGACGCCATAGCAAACAATGTTAAGGTATACCAATTAGACTTCATTCAAGCATTTATTCAATCAGAAACAAAGAAAAGAATATTTGTAATTCTTGATAAGGAATATGAGATATTCTGCCCCCAACTAAAAGAACACTTTGGTA
>JALRDI010000314.1 GCA_023257035.1 Ilumatobacteraceae bacterium
AGCGTTACGTTGCGCAACTCGCCGACCTCCGCATCGACTGGTCTCGTCAACCGGTTACCGACGAGGTTCTCGACTCGTTGAGGTCTGCTGCCCGAACAGCTGGCGTGTGCGAGCGCTTTCAGGCACTTGCAGGGGGCGAACCTGTCAATGTCACGGAGGGTCGAGCTGCGCTGCACATGGCCCTTCGAGCAGAGCGTGATGCGACGTTCGAAGTTGACGGGCGCAATGTGATGTCGGAGGTACATGCCGAGCTGACACGTATGGGTGCGTTTGCCGAGAAGGTTCGCGCGAATCCTGGGATCACCGACATTGTCAATATCGGAATTGGTGGATCAGACCTCGGTCCAGCCATGGCTGCTGAGGCGCTGGTTGGCGAGGCCCTTCCACGTCTTCGAGCTCACTTTGTGTCGAACATCGATGCTTCAGACATTACGTCAGCGCTCGACAAGGTTCAACCGAAGTCAACCCTGTTCGTCATTGTCTCAAAGACATTCGGCACGTTGGAGACGTTGACAAATGCGCGGGTTGCACGGCAATGGGTGATCGATGCCCTTGGTGAGTCTGCGGTGAAAGATCATTTTGTCGCAGTGTCGACCGCAGCGGAGAGAGTTGAAGAGTTTGGCATCAGTGCCGATGCAACCTTTGGGTTTTGGGACTGGGTTGGTGGTCGATACTCGCTGTGGTCCGCAGTCGGACTGTCGGTGATGCTGCTCGTGGGACCAGAACGCTTTGCTGAGTTGCAGGCCGGAGCGCGAGATGTTGATGCTCACATGATGGAAACGCTTGTTGACGATGATCGGCTCGACGACAACGTGGTGGTGACCCTTGCCCTGATCGGCCTGTTGCATCGCAATGTGCTGAATCGTCCATCGAAAGCGGTGATTCCCTACGTTCACGAACTCCGTCGATTTCCTGCGTACTTGCAGCAACTCGACATGGAATCAAATGGCAAGTCGGTGACGTCTGCCGGCATGCCTGTCACCGGTCCCACCGGGCCAGTGATTTGGGGTGAGCCAGGAACAAACAGCCAACACGCCTTCTTCCAACTTCTTCATCAAGGCACCGATGTCATTCCGGTTGATTTCATCGGTGTCGCTCGACCGAGACACGACCTGATCACTCAGCATGATGCGTTGTTTGCGAATTTGATTGCCCAAGCCCAAGCTCTCGCTTTCGGGCGGGCATCCCACGAGGAGCCTCATCGCAACTTTGATGGAAATCGGCCAAGCACGCTGATTCTTGCCGAGCAACTCGATGCCCGAACCTTGGGGCAACTCATCGCGCTCTACGAGCACATTGTGTTTATCCAAGGAGTGATGTGGGGTATTAATAGTTTTGATCAGTGGGGTGTCGAGTTAGGTAAAGAACTCGCAAGCGCTCTCACTCCTGCGCTGTCAGATGCTGGTAGTGACATCGGCGGAGATGCAGATTCAGCGACCGTTGCAACAGTGCAGTGGTACCGGGCGCATAAGGCCCGGTGAGAGATCGTCTCTTACGTCGTGGAGCGCTCAAGAACGAGCGTGGTTCTGCCCGGAATGATGAACTGTGCTCCTGCGAGCAGCGTTTCGTCGCTCCCTTGCCCGATCTCTGGTCGAGATGAATCGAATTTGACCGCCCATGACGAGCCCCAACGCTCCGGTGGCAAGGTCCACG
>JALRDI010000326.1 GCA_023257035.1 Ilumatobacteraceae bacterium
ACACTTCACGACGACGAAGTCCCTTTCATATATGAAATGTTCACCCTCGTGGCGTAGTGGTCGCGCCGACTGCCTGCCATCCTTGAGGTGTGGAACCATCCGCTATCACCATCCCCCAAGATCTCCTACCGAACGACGGCCGATTTGGCTGTGGCCCATCGAAGGTCCGGATCGAACAAATCACTGCAATCAGCGAAGCAGCGACATCGATCATGGGTACCTCGCATCGGCAGGCACCAGTCAAAAATCTGGTCGGATCAGTCCGATCTGGCCTTACCGAACTCTTCGGGCTTCCCGACGGTTGGGAGATCGTCCTCGGCAACGGCGGATCGACCGTGTTCTGGGACGCCGCAACGTTTGGGCTCATCGAGTCCCGAAGCCAGCACCTCGTGTTTGGCGAGTTCTCCTCTAAATTCGCTGACGCCTCGGCCGCAGCACCTCACCTCGGCAAGCCTTCGGTGATCAGTACCGATCCTGGCGATCATCCAACAGCCGTCGCGGAAGACGGCATCGACCTCTACGCGCTTACCCACAACGAAACCTCAACTGGCGTTGCGATGACATTGACCCGCCCAGACGGCATTACTGGTGATGCGCTCGTGGCCGTCGACGCCACCAGTGCTGCAGGTGGGCTCTCGTGGAACCCATCCGAAGTTGATGTGTACTACTTCGCCCCGCAGAAAAGCTTTGCCGCAGATGGCGGGCTCTGGATCGCAGGATGTTCACCAGCTGCGACAGAGCGGATTGAACGTATCGCAGCAAGCGATCGCTGGAGACCAGCCGCACTCGACCTCGGCATTGCTCTGTCGAATAGCCGTCTCAACCAGACGTACAACACTCCGGCCCTGGCAACCCTCATCATGCTGAATGCTCAAATCGAATGGATGCTCGGTAACGGTGGAGCCAACTGGGTTGCCGATCGAGTCGCTACCTCTGCCGACACTATGTATGGATGGGCTGACGCTCATGCATTGGCCACACCATTCGTGACCGACCCGACGAAACGCTCACACGTTGTCGCAACGATCGACCTCGACGACAGCATCGAGGCAACGGCAGTCAGCGCCGCACTTCGAGCCAACGGCGTCGTCGATACCGACAGTTACCGGAAACTCGGCCGCAACCAGCTTCGAGTCGGTATGTTCCCTGCGATCGACCCAGAAGACATTGAGCGCCTCACCCGCTGTATCGACTACGTAATGGAGCGACTCGCGAAGTGACTGCGGATTTCGTTCCGACCGTCGAGGAGATCCTCACTCTCGATGCTGAGGCAATCCTTCCTCTGCGCAATCCGGTGATGGTCGTCGCTCTCGAGGGATGGTTCGACATGGCGGGAGCTGCAAGCGCCGCTGTTGAGGCACTTTTCGATGCCGAACATCGCATCACCGTTGGCGAGATCGAACCCGACCCGCTGTACGACTTCACCATTGAACGACCTCACGTCGAAATGACTGAAGGTCAACTGCGCACCATCAAATGGCCCCGCAATCGCATTGACGTCTGGCGTGATGAGCAGGCAACCCGTGACGTCGTGCTTCTTCTTGGCGTTGAACCGCATCTTTCGTGGCGGACTTATTGCGACGCAATCCTCTCAACCTGCAACACCTTGGGATGCTCGCTTGTCGTTACGGTCGGGGCCGGCGCAGAACAGGTTCCCCATTCGCGTTCACCGATGGTGACAGGGAGTTCCACGAATCGAGACCTAGCGCGACGACTCGGGCTCAGCACACCGTCATATCAAGGTGTCACCGGAGTAGTTGGAGTCCTCCATCCCACCCTTGAGGCGGCGGGTATCCCTTCGGTCTCCCTCCGAGTTGGTATCCCGCACTACCTATCAAACGCAAGCCATCCACTCGCCGTGCGATCATTGCAAACTCATCTCTCGCACGTACTTGGGGTTGGACCAGGGCGCGACCTCAGCAATGACGTGAACCAAGCACGAATGCTGCATGACGAACTTGTCGCTACCGACCCCCAACTTGCGATGTATGTCGCGATGCTCGAACGCGAATTCGACCGGCGAGCTGAATCAATCATTCCGAGTGCGGAAGATCTCGGTGCGGAACTTGAAGAGTTCCTCCGAGACCTCAACAACGACGACAACTAGGCCGCGTACTGGCACCGATTCTCCACCCCCTACTATTCGGCTATGGGGGATACACGAGGATTACTCAGCGACGACTCACAGATGGCAACCGACCTGAACGGCCAAGTCGCTCACCGATCGTTGATCGAACACAGTTCACGTCTTTCGAGAACACTTCACAGCGTTACCGACGGTGTCTGGTGCCTCGTAGGTAACGGCCTCTCGAACCAAACTTTCATCACCGCACCAC
>JALRDI010000330.1 GCA_023257035.1 Ilumatobacteraceae bacterium
ATCGACCCCACCGCCATTCCGAGCATCGCGGGGGCCATCATTTTCGAAAGTCCGGCCATCATCTGGACCATTGGGTCACTGGGATCATCATCAGGAGTCGAACCCCCGCTGAGCGCCGTCGCAAGATCGGTAAACAGCGGGCGATATGAATCAAGGGTGTCGGCAGCCCATTGAGATCGGCTGAGAGTGATAACTCCTGTGTCGGTGAGATCAGCCCCGGTGAGATCTCCGACATGCATCTGAGCGATCGGCACCAATGCTTCGAGCGCCATTCGCGACGCGGGATCAACGTTGGCCTCCTGTTCACCGCCCGTTGCACCAAGTTGTGCGAATTGTCGAGCAGCATCCCAATTGATTGGCCCTTGGCCTGACATCGCCTTCGCGATATCGCCTAGGAATGGGATCCCGCGAAACGGGTCGTCGGGTTGCGGCTCAGGGGTATCGGCCATACCCCTGATGCTAGGCACATCTTCGGCAGGTAACGTCGCCGAGGTGGGGAAGAGGGTGCTTATCCGTGAAGGCGCAACAGTGCTCACTCGCCGTGTCATCGACCGATTGAACGCAATCGATGACATTGAGGTTGTCGCTCTTGATACCGGCGATGCTGACGTGATCGTTGACCTTCGGACCGGCGATCACGATGGTCTTGCCCGACGTCGCTCAAGCGCAACCGTCGAGGGCGAAGCGTTGATGGCTGAGGTTCGACGCGTTGGGGCGAAGCGCGTCGTGATGCTGTCGTCGTCGCTCGTCTATGGCCCACACCCGAATAGTCGAGTCCCGCTGACAGAAGATGAAGTGGTGAGACCGGAGGCAACATTTGTGTTCGCCCGACAACTCGCCTCAGTAGAGCACGTGCTCGACCGATGGCGTCGCGGTTCGCCCGATCGTTCAGTTGCAGTACTACGGCCAACGGTCACAATGGGTCTCGGAGCGTCTTCGTCACTTGCTCGAGCGCTCGCCGCGGGGTCGGGACGTCGCTTGGGTGACGAGGAGCCGGCAGCTCAGTTCCTTCATATCGACGACCTTGCTACGGCAGTCGAAGCGGTTGTCGTCGCTGACTACGACGGTGTTGTCAACGTGGCACCCGATGGGTGGGTTCCCGGAGATCGTGTTCGTGCGTTGCTTGGTCGTCGGTGGCGGATACCGGTACCACAGTGGGTTCGAGAACAAGTATGGGCATTGCAATGGCGATTCCAGCGTGGGCCGATTCCACCCGGGCTTGGTCCTTATACGACAGCGAGCTGGGTCGTCGCGAACGATCGGTTGAAGGCACTTGGGTGGACTCCGACTGTGACCAATGAGCAAACCTTCGTAGAAGGAACTGAACATCCCTGGTGGGCGTCGATTACACCCAAGCGGCGGCAGGAACTGGCGTTAACAGGGGTAGCGATTGGAATTGCAGTACTCATCGGGACACTTGTTGTTGTCGGACTTCGCTCGTTGAAGATCTCTACGCCGCGTTAACCCAACGCGTTGATGATGAATGCTGCTGTGATAGCGGCACCTACGGCAGCGACCCCGACGATCAGTGCTGCAACTCGTAAACGTCGACTTGGTGGTTCTGCTGCGAACACAATGCGATGCTCGGCTGAGATCTCAGCCGGGTGACGCCATTGGCGTTCATGGGGAGGGGGAACGAGGTCCACG
>JALRDI010000363.1 GCA_023257035.1 Ilumatobacteraceae bacterium
GCGCGGCGACGACAACATCATCACCGCGAGCAATTGCGTCACATGCTTCGCGCTGGAAACGATCGAGAGGAAAGGCCAACTGGTCAGCAAACCAGGCATGGGAATCACCCGAATCTGGCGAGGGTGACTCAGTCAAATCACTCCCCCGCCGAGCGACGCCGACGAGTCAGTAGCGAACCAACCCCGATCGCGAGGAAATAGAGAACAATCATCGGAACTGACAGGCTTGCAAGGGAAACAGGGTCACCCGATGGCGTAATTGCTGCCGCGATAAACACAACTCCGACGATGGCGTAACGCCACACGCCAAGAAGGGCCTTCGGAGTCAACACACCAATGAGCTGCAAGAACACGAGCAGTACTGGCACGGTGAATCCAATCCCGAACGCAATCACCATCAGCGTGACCAACCTGATGTACGAGCTCACCCGAAACACCTGATCAACCCCATCCCCCGACCATTCGATGAGGAACTCGATAGCTCGGCCAAGGGTGGAAAACGCAAGTAGGCCACCGGCAACAAACAGCGCTAATGCACTCGAGATGAAACTCAACGCATAGCGGCGTTCATTTTTATGCATGGCTGGAACTATGAATTTCCAGATTTGCCACAAGATGACGGGGAGTCCGAGAATGATTCCGCCATACGTTGCAATGCGCATTCTGGTGGTAAAACCTTCCACCGGGTCCATCGTGAACAAACTCACCGAATCGAGCGTCGAGTCATAAGAAAGTCCGCAGAAACCTGGCTGCCGTCGTCGACACAACTCGAGGTATGGCTCGGTTAAGAACCGCAGCACCGAGTTGTAGGCGAACAGCACGACTATTGCACCAGCTGCAACTGCGAGCGCCGATCGAATGATTCGGGACCGCAGCTCAGCGAGATGGTCCATGAGGCCCATCGTCCCGTCAGCAGGAATCGCCCGTTTCTTCCTCGGCCAAATTTTCACGAGCTAGACAAACCTTCGTCATCAGCCCGGGCTGGCGGTGGCGAGGCAACCGCAGTCTCCTCAGACTCGGTTGTAGTCGTTTCTGGCGGGGTGGTGTGGTCGTTTTGGCCGTCAGGCGCGCTCGACGCAATTGTCTCGTCGAGTGAAGTCTTCAGATCCTTGACCGGATCAGACACAGCTGATCGAAGATCGTCTAACGGCTCTTTTACTGCGGACTGAAACTCTTTGGTAAATCCGTCGCCCATTCGACGAACCTGCGCATACATACGCCCAAACCATCGAGCAGCCTCTGGCAACTTTTCTGGACCCAGCACAACCAGAGCAAGTAGCGCAATAATGATGAGCTCTCCGCCTTGAAGGTTGAACACCTCATTAAGTCTACGAGCATGACAGCATGGCCAGAGTGAAGCAGCAGCAACTTCCTACTTTGACTGGTTCAACAATTCTGTTTGCTCACCGTGGCGCCCGCGCGCACGCCCCCGAAAACACAATGGAGGCCTTCCACCTTGCGGTCCGCCTCGGTGCATCCGGGATTGAAAGCGACGTGTGGGTGACGAGAGACGGTGTCGCAGTGCTCGACCATGACGGGAAAGTTCCAGCAAGTCGACTGCGATCACGCTCAATACGAGATGTTCTAGCAGCAAACCTTCCTGCACACATTCCTCACCTCACCGATCTACTCGCGCTCTTACTGGACCGGAACGATCTGCATCTCTCCCTCGATATCAAAGATGATGATGCGTTTGAACCCACTTTCAAGGCAATAGACGATGTAGGTGGCGAGCTCAGCCCTCGGGTGTGGTTGTGCCACCCACAACGACAGATGCTCGTCGCACATCGGTCATCTTTTCCAGATGCACGACTTGTGAACTCGGTGAGACTGAATTCAATTCGTGAAGGGGTCGAAGTTCGTTGTGCTTCGCTCGCCAACGAAGGAATCGATGCATTGAATATGCGGATCGACGATTGGAACGGTGGGCTTGTCACACTTGCGCACCGATTTTCGCGATACGCGTTCGGTTGGAATTTGCAACAACCCCATGAACTTCGAAGTGGGCTGCGAATGGGCCTCGATGGAGTGTTTAGCGATCACGTTGACCGGATGGTCGACGCAGCAACAAGTCTCGAGTTATAGCCACTGCCAATTCGATCGTGGCCAGAACACGACGAACGCACGGCCAACGATGTCATCGAGAAGGATTGGCCCAAGGGCCCGACTGTCTTGCGACCCTGCCCTGTTATCACCCATGACAAATACTGTTCCCTCAGGAACAATTAGTGGACCGAAATCACCACCGCAGTTTCCTGGTGTGACAACCGTGGGATCAAGGTAAGGCTCGAGCAAAAGCTGCCCACCGACACGCACCTCACAGCTTCGCATTTCAATTTCTTCACCACCAACAGCAATGACCCGCTTAATGAGATCACGCTCACTAGTTCCGCGAATCTCGTGAAGGACAACAACATCGCCACGGTTCGGATCATGAAGACGGTACGAAACCTTATTGACAAACACTCGGTCGCCTGTCTCAAGCGTCGAGTACATCGATGATCCCTCGACGACGAAATGGGCAAGAAGAAACGTTCTCACTCCAAGAGCAACGACCAAAGCAATAACGACCACCAAAGCCCAATCGAAAAAGGCCTTCGCTCCTCGCCCTAGCGCAGCGAGGCTGGTGTTCATGGAAGGACCCGAATTCTCGTCAGCATCAGCTGCAAGGAATTTTTCTTCATCGATCTCGTCCATAACCACGGCCAACCGTATCGGGTGCTGGCCTCACACGAGGGTCACAATTGTTCGATGAGGCGATCGACACGTTCATCTGTTGCAGCAAAAGGGTCTTTGCACAACACAGTGCGCTGAGCCTGATCATTGACCTTAAGGTGCACCCAATCAACTGTGACGTCTCGGCCTCGTTCACGAGCGCGACGAATGAAATCCCCTCGGAGGCGTGCGCGCGTGGTTTGAGGTGCTGTGTCTCGAGCCGCCTCAACAGAATCTGGAGTACACATTCGTACAGCGCGTCCCCGTTCTTCGAGTTTGTAAAACATTCCGCGTTTTCGAGAAACATCGTGGTACTGAAGATCCAGGAGTTGAATTTGCGGGTCACTTAACTCAAGCCCGTGCCGTTCGCGATATGCCTCGATGAGTTTGTATTTAATAACCCAATCGAGCTCTCGATCGAGTTGCAGTGGGTCATCTTCGATGGCGGTGATGCAGTGTTCCCACATTCGAAGTGCAGTCATCTCTTCGTCATTGAAACCTCGACGGTCGGCGTAGTTCAGCGCCGCATCAAGAAACTCCCGTTGAATATCGAGGGCGCTGATTTCTCGACCATTGGCGAGTTGAACGCGTTGCCGACAGGTCATGTCATGGCTGATGTCACGGATTGCTCGAATCGGATTTTCAAGTGACAGATCTCTAAACGACATCGATGGGTCCTCGAGCATCCTGAGAACACAAGCAACGACACCAATTTTCAAAAACGTGGTGTACTCACTCATATTGGAGTCACCAACAATGACGTGCAGGCGCCGGAAACTCTCGGCATCTGCGTGAGGCTCATCACGAGAATTGATGATCGGACGGCTCCTCGTGGTCGCTGAACTCACGCCTTCCCAGATGTGGTCGGCTCGTTGAGAGATCGCATAGATCGGCCCGCGGGCAGTGTTGAGAACCTTTCCTGCCCCCGCATATATCTGCCTCGAAATGAGGAACGGAATGAGGTTCGACGCGTAACCCGACGGGTCATCACTTCGACGGGTGAGGTAATTCTCGTGGCATCCGTAGGAGTTTCCGGCGGAGTCCGTGTTGTTCTTAAAGACAAATACTGTTCCTCGCACCGACTCTGCCTCAAGACGCTCTTCGGCACTGATTGCGAGGCGCTCAACGATCCGCTCACCGGCACGGTCATGGGTGACGGCGTCGAGAAGTGAATCACACTCTGGTGTGGCGTATTCAGGGTGTGAGCCGACGTCGAGATACAGACGTCCGCCATTTGGCAAGAAAGCATTGGATGATCGCCCCCACGCCATTACGTCACGGAAGAGATAACGCGCTACCTCATCTGGGGTGAGGCGACGCTGGCCACGAAATGTGCACGTGATGCCGTATTCGGTTTCAATCCCGTAAATACGGCGATCCATACGTCAACGGTAGCGAACGCCAGCTACGGCTGCTTGATCGTTCATTTCAGTCGGAATTTGAGGGTCGAACCAACAGCGACGCCGAGGGCTGTTGAAAGTCCGGAGTCGTCAATGACAGCCGCAACGGGATACCCGCCGGTCACTGGATGGTCACGCCCGAGAATGATCGGACAGCCACTAGGGGGGATCTGTAACGCGCCAACAATCATTGGCTCGCTTTTTCCGCTTGCGGCTTCCGACGCCAGTTGAAGTGCGCCTCCGACCAATCGAACCCCGACGCGAGAGTTATTCTCAACAATCCAGTTAGTGGAGGTCAACGTCTCGAGCGCAGATGGAGACAGACGATCGAGGTGCGGTCCTGAAATCACCGCGACATCCGTCTCGGCTGACTGAGGAGCGATGAGATCTGACGGCGTGCCACTCGTGAAACCGTCAATGCGAAGACTGACACCGACCGAAACATCGACCGCCGTAATACCTGCCATCGTGTCCGCGCTGAGTGACCCAAGTACGGGGTTACCCCAGAATCCTCCGGCAACCGCAAGGTAGGCCCATTGGCGCCCGCTCGTCGCGCTCACCTGAATTCGTTCGCCTTCGAGCATCAGCCGAGGCGATGTCCATCCACTCATCGATACGAGGCATCGAGTGACGCATTCAAGTACGAGTCCACCCGCTGTTTCAAGAATGGGCGTGGTTGGATCGTTGCCAAGGGAGCGATTGAGTGCGGCAGCCAAGGTCTGATCCACGATCCCGGATCGGCCAAGCCCAAGATGCGCGAATCCGAATCGACCGCGATCTTGAATCGATGTTGCAATACCCGGTGCAATCACGCTGAATGCGGTCGTCATTCGCGGATAAACCTCACACGTCGGCCCGGCTCTATGAGCGCTGGAGGGTCGCGATTGATGTCCCACACGGCGGCCGAAGTCGACCCAATCAGGTGCCATCCTCCCGGCGAAGCAGTCGGATACACAGCGGAGTACATCGCAGCAATCGACACCGAGCCAACAGGAACACGGGTCCGCGGGGTATCACGACGTGGCAGTTGCAGCACCGGATCAAGTCCCGAGAGATACGCAAAACCTGGGGCGAACCCGCAGAACTCTGCAACATAGAGGCCTGAGCAATGTCGATTGATCGTTTCCTCGATCGACAATCCACACTGCTCGGCAATTGTGGGCAGATCCTCGCCGTCATATCGAACAGAGATCTCGATCGGCGAAGCGTCGAGAGAAACCTGAGTTTCGTCAGCGATTCGAGCAACCTCATCAAGTCGAGAAAGAACGCTCTCGCGAGCACGCTGGTGCTCGCACCTCACCAGCATCGTCGCCTCTGCAGGAACGACCTCTGAAACGCCCCCAATGTTGAGACTTCGCAAGGCATCGGCCCACGCTGCAGGCAAATAGCCATCAAGACGTAGGTGCAGACTGTGAGTGCCCATCGGCACGATCTCAATGCTGTCGATGATGCTCACGTGAACGGGTAGATGCCGATTCCCTCGGCTTCGAGTGCTTCTGCTGGAGTCAGTGGCGGCAGCAATCCCGGAAGTCTTGCGGCCAACATTGATTTCCCTGCCCCGGGCGGGCCGATCATCAACAGGTTATGGCTGCCTGCTGCTGCGATCTCAAGCGCCCTCCTGGCAGTGAAC
>JALRDI010000364.1 GCA_023257035.1 Ilumatobacteraceae bacterium
ATCTTCAGTGCTCAAGACGTTCGGGTCGGCTTCGACAATCGCATGCACTGAATTTCCTCTGTCATCATCGGGCAAGCCGATGACAACCACCGATTTCACGTCGGGGTGCTCTTGAAGCGCTGATTCGACCTCGGCCGGGTACACGTTTGAGCCACCGGTGAGAATCATGTCGGCGAGTCGGTCCCCGAGATAGAGGTATCCATCTTCGTCAAACCAGCCAAGGTCACCAAGCGATTCCCAGCCGCCATCAAGTTGTTTCGCCTCAGCTCCGAGATAGAGGTATGTCGGCGTGTCGCGATGACTTGAACGCATCCACACCTCGCCTTGCTCTCCCGCAGGAAGTTCGTTGCCTTCTGGGTCGCAGACCTTGATCTCACCCTGGTCGACACGACCGACTGAACCACGATGTTCGAGCCACTCAGTGCCAGTGATAATCGTGACCGCCTGGGCCTCAGTTCCCGCATACAGCTCGACAATGCGCTCGGGGCCGAGCCAGTCGATCCATGCCTGCTTCAGCCATTGCGGGCACGGCTCTGCGAGGTGCCAAACCACTCGCAAACTCGAGAGGTCGTAGTTGAAGCGAACATCGTCGTCGAGACGAAGGATCCGCTTCATCATCGTTGGCACCATGTAGACAACATCTGCGCCGTGCGCTTCAATCGCTGCAAGTGTTGCTTCAGCGTCAAAGCGCTCAAGCAGCACAACCGTTGAACCGCACAGCAAGGCCTGGCAAGACCACACTGCGGGACCGTTGTGATAGAGCGGTCCGGGCATGACAAGGCAGCCGTCGTGGCTCATCATCATCGCCGGGTCTGCATCGGTATCGACAATCGCCGGGTCGCCCGAGACGATGAGTTTCGGTCGCCCGGTTGAACCTCCAGATGTTGGGGCCTTCCACGCTGGCGACGTTGCATCGGGAAGTGGTTCATCGGAGTACTCAGCAGAGGGTTTGTAACCCTTCGGTAGGCATTGCACACCATCAGGCAACAACTTCGCCATGTCACTCTCTGGCTCTACACCGACGACCACTTTGGGCGATGCGAGATCGACAATCGCTGCCAGCTCTCGAGGCGGCAGTTTCGCCGACACTGGCTGGGGGGTTGCGCCTAATTTCCAGACCGCGACGTATGTCACAAACCAGTCGATCGAATTCGGCAGGGCAACTGTCACAAAATCCCCATGGCCGACACCTCGCTCGGCAAGGTCTCGGGCGAGACGGTTCCCGGCACGTTCTAGTTCAGACCGAGAAATTGACCTCCCGTTGCAGACAATCGCAGGCCTGTCGGGTAGCGCGTCAGCGAGATCAGACAGTCGTTGAGGAAACGAAATAAGCGGCACAGTGTCGTTGTAGCAGGCGAGAGGTTCATGTTGCGAGTAGGAGAGACGAGCTGATGTCGACTCAGTCGATTGCCCAACTTCGCACGGCGTTACTTGCGCCACAACAATGGCGTCCATGCCATCTCCAATCGCCGACAGCGCCCAATTGTTTGCTGAAGGGCACACCGCCAAAACATTTCTCGATACTCCCGTGAGCGATGCTCAGATCGAGGCCCTCTACGACATGGTGAAGTGGGCTCCGACGACAATGAACATTCAGCCGCTGCGCCTCATCGTTGCGAAAAGTGCTGGCGCAAAGGCGCAAGTTCTTGAGCACCTCGGTGGATCAAATCGTGAACAAGCAGAAGCTGCTCCGTTGCTTACCGTTGTCTGCGCCGAGACGAACTTCCACGACACGCTCGCTGAGGTCGTACCGCACATCCCTAATGCCCGAGAGTTCTTCCTTGATGACGAACGGCGCGAAGCAACTGCGCGGCATCAAACCTGGCTGCAGACTGGATACCTCATCCTTGGTATTCGGGCACTAGGTCTCGGATGTGGACCAATGCTCGGCTACGACGCGGCCGGACTGGATGCCACCATGCTCGCTAACACTTCACTGGTCTCGACGATGGTGATGACCGTCGGTGTCCCCGACCCGACCGGATACGGCGAGCGTCGACCCCGCCTCGATATCGACCGCGTAGTGCTCGAGCGGTAATCTTCACCGTGCCAGTTCATCGACGTCGGGGGGCGTCACTGGCAGAGGGGGTTATGTCATGGGTAATTGGAATTACGCCGACATTTGGGAACGTGTTGCCGACCAGATCCCGAATGAAGATTGCTTAATTCATGGTGATCGTCGCCTCAAATGGGGTGAGGTCGACCGGCGAGCTGATGGCATTGCGCAGTACCTCATTGATGCTGGGCTCGAACGCCAGCAGGCTGTCGCCCAATACCTCTACAACGGTCCCGAATACATGGAGTCGATGTTCGCAGCCTTCAAGGCCGCGTATGTTCCGGTGAATACGAACTATCGCTACACCGCGGATGAACTGAAATACCTTTGGGATAACGCTGATGCAGGCGCAGTGGTGTTCCACGGAACATTCAGTGACCTCATCGACACCATCAGGGGTTCATTGCCGAAAATCAAAGTGTGGCTATGGGTTGACGATGGCAGCGGTCCATGCCCTGACTGGGCTGAGGAGTACGAGGCAATCGCAAACTCAGGGGCCTCGCGAGTTGTGCCGTCATGGGGGAGAAGCGGCGACGACCTCAACATGTTGTACACCGGTGGAACAACCGGAATGCCGAAAGGTGTTATGTGGCGACAAGACGACCTCATCGTTGTGCTGTCTGGTGCCCTCGCCACTCCGTACCCCGATGAGGGCTACGTGGCTGATCTCGAATTTGCCGGGCCGGGGCCAAAGTTCTGTCCCGCATGTCCGCAGATGCACGGCACCGGCAACTTCCCTGGTTTGTCGGCGATGACCTTGGGCGGTTCCATCGTCACCCTCACCAACCGCAGTTTCGATGCAGCCGAACTGCTCGACGCGATCGAAAGAGAAGGCATCAACTTGATGTCGATGGTCGGCGATGCATTCGGAAAGCCGATCTTGAAGGCGCTTGATGCGTCACCAGGGAAATGGAATCTTGCAAGCCTCGTCGGGATCACCTCATCTGGAGTGATGTGGTCAGAGGAAGTGAAACAGCGTCTGCTCGAACACCACCCAACCATGGTGCTGAACGACGCCTTCTCGTCATCTGAAGCGCTTGGAATGGGAACCTCGACTTCTGGAGGAGGCTCGACCGCCAAAACAGCACGGTTCCAACTTGGTGAGCACTGTGTTGTGATCGGCGATGACAACACCATCTTGAAGCCCGGCGGTCGACCACAGGGTCGACTTGCGGTCGGTGGCCGTCAACCACTCGGGTATTACAAAGACGAAGCGAAGACAGCGAGCACATTCCTCGTGATCGACGGCAAGCGATACTCCTGCCCAGGTGACTTTGCGATCGTTGAGGACGACGGTTCGATCACCCTGCTTGGCCGAGGATCGGTGTGCATCAACACCGGAGGCGAGAAGGTGTTCCCAGAAGAAGTTGAAGAGGCATTGAAGACACATCCAACGGTGCTCGATGCTGTCGCAGTTGGTGTACCCGATGAGAAGTTCGGCGAGGCAGTGACTGCAGTTATCGAGCCTCGAGATGGTGCCGCCATCGACGGAGCAGCGTTGATTGCCCATGTGAAGACAACTCTCGCTGCGTACAAGGCTCCGAAACATGTGATTGAGGTCGACACCATTGGCCGAGCGGCCAACGGCAAAGTCGATTACAAGCGCCTCAAGGGCCACGCCTCTGATGTATTGGGGTTGAGTTCCTAATCTGTC
>JALRDI010000018.1 GCA_023257035.1 Ilumatobacteraceae bacterium
CCACCGTTCCTACAAACACAATGTCTGCCAGTTGCCATGGTTCACAGCCAACCGGCACCTCGACCAACGGTAGCGACGGCAAGGTCTCAACCTCGTCGACGACAACACTGCCGTCGTTATCTGAGTCGGACTCTTGTGCAATTACAGATGGCTCAGTGATCACGAAGAGCAGCACAGCCGCAAGGGCTACTCGCCCAACTCTCGACCCGCTCATTCGCCAGTTCACGCCTCCACGGTAATGGTCGGTGCATCATCAACCTGTTCACCGCCATACTGAGTGGATGGGCTTCAACCCGTACAGAAAATTTTCTGCTCGACCAAGCGATTACCTCTTCGTCGCAAGCGCCCTCGTTGTCGCCGGGGCGTTGCTCGTGTGGGGCATCTTTGGCTGAAGGCTCACTCAAACGCCCGTTCGAAAATCTCAATGTTGCCGCCCGTGACTGCAGCCACGTCAAAACGAATGGAGAGATCGTTGCGCTGAGACCACTCTGGGTGGCCTAACAGCCACGCCTGTGTTGCTGCCCGGATACGAGACTGCTTCTCGAGCCTTACTGCAGCAGAAGCTCCACCGTATGAAATCGACTTTCGCCATTTCACTTCGACGATCACGATCAGTGCGGATCTCATCACAACGACATCCAGTTCACCTGCCTGACATCGCCAATTACGGTCAAGAACAACAAAACCCGACTGCTCGTACTTCAGAGCGATGCGTCGCTCCACGAGAAAACCACGACGCTGGTTTGACGCCACAGACCACCACCTCGTTCGACAAAGGGACCGTGATGGTCGAGATAACCCTCAGACTGAGGGCGAAAGAATCAGAATTCGCGCTTTTCGCGAACGCGAGCGGCCTTACCGACGCGGTCACGCAAGTAGTACAACTTCGCACGGCGGACATCGCCACGCTTCACGACCTCAACCTTTGCGACGGTTGGCGTATGCATCGGGAACGTACGCTCAACGCCTACGCCATAGCTCAGCTTGCGAACGGTGTAGGTCTCTTGAAGACCGCCACCGCGAATCGAGATGACATTGCCCTGGAACACCTGGACGCGTTCTTTGCCACCCTCAACAACGCGGACGTGCACCTTGAGTTCGTCTCCCGGGCCAAATTCGGGGATATCCGTACGCAACGAGTCCTGATCGATGAAATCCGTGGTCTTCATAAGTCTTCCTGATCTTTCGGGGCGACCCAGATCAGTCTGGGTCGGCCGGTAAAGGATACGGGATGGGTGGGAACTCTTCCAACAAGCGCGCCTCATCTGTGGAAAGTCCTCCGCGAGACTCAATGAGGTCTGGACGATGCTGAAGCGTCCTATGCAGCGCCTGCGCCCGCCGCCAACGCTCGATGAGCGCATGATTTCCGCTTCTTAACACTTCGGGAACTTCCCAGCCACGAAACTCAGCCGGCCGCGTAAATTGAGGTTCCTCCAGGAGCCCGAGTTCACCAAAGCTCTCGGTTACCGGCCCCATCTCATTACCCATCACTCCGGGTAACAGCCTGGTGACCGCCTCAATGACGAGACATGCCGCTACTTCCCCACCGGCGAGCACAACGTCGCCAACGCTGATTTCGCCATCGACGAGATGCTCTCGAACGCGGTGATCAACGCCCTCGTATCGACCACACAGAAGGCTGAATCCTTCGAGTTGACTCAACTCAGAAGCGTAGGACTGGTCGAACTTCCGGCCACCGGGAGACAGGAGGAGTAATGGCCGAGGCGGATGAGCGGCTTCGACCGCATCAAAGATTGGCTCAGGCCGCATCAACATGCCAGCTCCACCGCCAA
Organism: Ilumatobacteraceae bacterium; assembly: GCA_023257035.1. Taxonomy (GTDB): domain Bacteria; phylum Actinomycetota; class Acidimicrobiia; order Acidimicrobiales; family Ilumatobacteraceae; genus Casp-actino5. The sequence continues at coordinate 1,794 of JALRDI010000018.1, forward strand.
ATGGTGAATCATCGACGGTGCGATGCACATCAGTTGCGTGGTCGCGGGGGTCGTGACACCGAACCTCAACCAAGCCAGCGTTACGTGCTTTCCCAAGCAAGCTTTCGCTGGTGAACCCATCGACCATCTGCGGGAAGAGCGTGAAGACGTCAATCCTCATGACTGGCCGCCCTCACTGCCCTTAAGTTCGAACAATCCATCTGGTGGGTCGATCACAATCGTTTCAGCCGTTGACTCAACAACGAAGACCGACGGAACAAGGGCTCCAGTGTTGAGCTCGAGGAGGTCTGAGGCGGGGTTTGCAACAACCGCAACGCATATCCCCCACTGCTTGCCACCGGTGTCAACGACGCTGGCCCCGATCATCTCATGCACCCAGAGGGCATCAGGGTCGTCAAGAGGATGGGCACGAAGGATTTTCCCAGTCATTCGTTCGGCATCATTACGAGATTCAATTTCGGCGAACCGAACAATAAATCGGTTGCCAGATGGCCTCGAGGAAACGATGGTAAGCCAAGTTCCATCCGCCTCCATCGATGAGCCTTCAGCGACGCGCTCAACTCGATCCGAGGTCAACGTAACAAATATCTCGCCACGGATGCCGTGAGCGCGACCTAGTCGGCCAATCTCGAGAAGGTTCGGGTCAGTCACAGTCGACTCCCGGCAGTACGACGGCTATCAGTCGTCGAGAAATTCGATGTCGACTTCGACACCGTCTTTTACTGCCGCAGCGCGGGTTACCGTGCGAATGCTTGCAGCTGTGCGGCCACGGCGACCAATCACGCGCCCGAGATCACCATCGCCGACGCGAACGTCAAGGCGAGTCCGGTCGCCATCGTCGCTGGTTTCGACGGACACCGAATCAGGCTGGTCGACAATTGAGCGAACGATGTGCTCCAGAACGGCGGCTGCGGTTGGCGCTGACATCAGTCAGTTCACCCAGCCTTTGATGACTTGAACTGTTGCATCGCTCCTGAAATTTCAAGAAGCTTTGAAACGCGCTCTGTCGGCTGCGCACCCTCAGACAGCCACTTCACGGCCTTGTCATTGTCGACGGTGAGCACTGAGGGATCCTGACGTGGGTCGTAGTGACCAAGGATCTCGATGAAACGTCCGTCACGTGGCGAACGGGCATCAGCCGCAACAATGCGGTACTGAGGCTGCTTTTTCTTTCCGATGCGAGTAAGGCGCAATTTAACTGCCATGTCTAAACCGTCTCCTGAGGCAATGAGGAACCATCGCAGACTATCGGCACCCAACGCCGATACCCACCGAAAGGTAGAAACGAGGTCAATCTCTACAAATGGTTAGCGTTTCCCGAGATCACCGAACGGATTTGAGCCAGGCAGTTGGCCACCACCCAGCATTGATTCGAGATCGCTCATATCGGGCATTCCGGCCCCGCCGAACGGGTTACCTTTCACTCCCTTCGCTGCTCGGCGAGCCTTACGACCCCCGGGCATTCCCCCGCCGCCCATCTTCTTCATCATTTTCTGCATCTCAGAGAATTGTTTGACGAGTCGGTTGACTTCGGCGACCGATGTGCCTGACCCAGTAGCAATGCGAGCCCTGCGACTGCCGTTGATGATTTCTGGCCGGGCTCGCTCTTCACGGGTCATCGAATAAATGATGGCCTCGACGGGCTTGAGGTCATCATCGCCGATTTCTGCGTTCTTCAACTCTTTCGGCATTCCGGGCATCATGCCGAGCACACCAGATAGCGGACCCATCTTTTTGAGCGCCTGCATTTGTTCGAGGAAGTCGTCAAACGTGAACTGGCCACCCATGAGACGGGCAGCAGCCTCTTCGGCTTGTTCTTTCTCAAATGCCTGCTCGGCCTGCTCAATGAGCGTGAGCATGTCGCCCATGCCAAGAATGCGCCCAGCCATACGATCTGGGTGAAATTGTTCGAACGCGTCAATTCGTTCACCAGTCGATGCGAAGGCAATCGGACGGCCGATCACCTCTTTTACCGATAGGGCAGCACCACCACGAGCATCGCCATCGAGTTTCGACATGATGACCCCATCGATTGCGAGGGTCTCATGGAACGCAGACGCTGTTTGAACCGCGTCTTGACCGGTCATCGCATCAATCACCAAGAAGGTGTAGTCAGGTGAGATTGCGTCAGAGATGTCTCGAACCTGCTGCATGAGTTCGGTGTCAATCGACAAACGGCCAGCCGTGTCAACAATGAGCACATCACGCCCGAGGCGGCGGGCTTCTTCGAGACCATCTGCAGCTACTTGAACCGGATCCGTGGGCTGCGACCACACGGGCACGTCGATCTGAGCGCCAAGGGTGCGCAACTGCTCTACTGCGGCCGGCCGCTGGAGGTCAGCGCCGACGAGTAACGGCTGGTGGCCCTGAGACTTAAACCATGATGCAAGTTTGGCGGAATTCGTCGTCTTACCCGAGCCCTGCAAGCCGGCCATGAGCACAACAGTTGGTGGCTTTGACGCGTACGAAATTCTGAGTGTTTCACCACCAAGAATGCGAATGAGTTCGTCGTGAACAGCCTTAATGACCTGCTGGCCTGGGTCAAGCGCTTTCGACTTTGTTGCGCCGATTGCGTGCTCACGGATGCGATTGGTGACCGCTCGCACCACCTGGACGTTGACGTCAGCCTCAAGGAGAGCGGTGCGAATCTCACGCATGACCTCATCGACATCGGCCTCTGTGAGGCGCCCTTTGCCGCGAAGCCGTTTAGCGATGCCGTCAAGACGACTGGATAGCGAATCAAACATTGCTGTTGAGACTACCTGCCCACATTTATGGTGTCTTCGGTTGCGTCAACTACCTCGGCCAAGGTGGATCTTCGATCAGGTGAGGCTCAGCCAACGGTGACGCTATGAAGATCATCTCCGACTTCGATTCGTCCGTCGAATTCGGTTGCGGCGAGATCGACCCATTCCTGTTCGCCTCCGGGAGTGACGGCCGGGACGTAATGGGTGAGAACCAGCGTTGAAATACCTGCACGTTGAGCGGTTGCAGCTGCCTCTTCGGGTGATGAGTGATAGTCAAGAGTGTCGAGCATCCGCTGCATCGGCACGTTGGCAATGATGTCTTTTCGGATCACGGTGTGAACGAGAGCATCGGCTCCATCGCAGAGCGCATCCAGCGACTCACATGGAATGGTGTCACCTGCAACGACAACTGAATGTCCATCACATTCAAAGCGATACCCGACGCTTGGTTCGACAGGTTTGTGATCGGTCTGTCCCGCCATGATCACAGTTGACCCATGCAGCGGAACCT
>JALRDI010000100.1 GCA_023257035.1 Ilumatobacteraceae bacterium
TTGAGAGAGTCGACGTCATCGTTGAGCGGGATTCGTACTCGGCGATCCGCAACGCTCATGGTCGCCTCGAGCAGCCCCGGTCCCTCGGCGCCGAGCATGAGGGCAAGCCGTTGAGGGACTTCGAGTTGCCAGATGTCATCGGCGTCATGGTTGGGTGTGAGCGCCCATGCGGTCCAGCCCGTGAGAAGGCCTCGCAGGTCATCCGCACCGTCGAATCGCATGGTTGGCACATGGAGCACCTCACCCATTGAGACCCGAACACTTCGTCGGGTGTAGGGGTCCATACATCGGTCGTCAAGAACCAGCGTCTGCACACCAAGTGCGTGAGCGCTGCGGGCGATTGCCCCAAGGTTTTCTGGGTCGTTCAGGCCTTCGAGCACTGCAATCTTGTTGAGACCGGCGAGTACCTCGTGTCGTTCGTTTCCCTTCGGAATTGGTTTCCGGTCGGCGGCAGCAATGACTCCTCGGTGAAGGTCGAAGCCAGTGACGGAGAGCATGACATCACGGTTGCAGCTATATAGCGGGGCATCGACACCGTGTGCGGAAAACAACTGCTGTAGCCGTTCGACCTTTTCGTGAAGGACGAGCGCTGAACGAACGCGGTGACCGCTGGTGAAGAGGCGTTCGATGGCAACCGGGCCTTCGCAGATGAAGAACTCATCACCTTCGAGTTTGCGACGGCCGGGGATATTCGTGAGGTCGCGATAGTCCTCTAGCCGAGCGTCATCTGCGGATGCGACAGTCTGCGGGGTGACGTCTCTCACTTGGGAATCGGAATGGCATAGGTGCCTTGGGCGGTGGCGGTGATACGACTCGGGTCATCATCCATCCACACCTTGACGGTGCCGACGATTGAGCGTCGGGTCACGATGTCGATATCGGCGCGAGCCCACACGATCTTTCCGATGGCTGGGCGAAGGAACCTGATCGAGAGTTCGCTAGTGAGTGCCATCTGTTCGATCCGTCCGAGTGCAGCGAAACATGCGTACCAGAGCACCGCATCGGCGGCACCGAATTGAGTTGGGCCAGAGACGTATCCGCCAGGGCGAATATGTGAGTCCTCCACCTCAAGACGGGTGATCGCATAGTTGTCACCGATTTCGTGGCAGCGATGGCTTGACCCCGGAAACGATGACTGGACGGCGGCGTTGATCGCTTCAACGGTGAGGGCATCTGGTTCGGTGGTCATCCCATCAACCTAGATCGCGCCACACTGGTGTCTATGGCTCGGCTGGATGCGAACCGAATTGCTGCGTGGCGTGGCCTGCAGGCACGCGTCGCTGATGTTGAGCGAATGATCGACGCTGCACTGCGTGACGAGTGGGACATTCCACTCAATTGGTTCGATGTATTGGCTGGCTTACAACGACTTGGCGGCACGGCACGACCAACTGCAATTGCCGAAGAAATCGGTCTTCCCATGTCGAGTTTGACGAGACGCCTCGACCGACTTGAAGAAGATGGATGGGTGACGCGAGAACGAGTCACGATCGATGGCGACCATCGGGCAATGCAGGTTGCACTCACGACTCGTGGTCGGAC
>JALRDI010000116.1 GCA_023257035.1 Ilumatobacteraceae bacterium
CGCTAACGCCATTTTGTGGCGGTGTAGAGCCCGCCAAGAATCGACCCGAGGCCGATGAGCAGCAACCAGTTATTGCCAGCGAACGCAAGGTTGCGCAACATGATCACGATCACGCCAAGAATGAGCAGCACGAGCATGAGCACGGGCACCCACGGCTGCCCAACCTTTTCTGATTGCGGAACCGGTGGGGTATACCTCGAGCTTGCCGCAGGGCCGCGACCTGCTGACTGATCCGCCGATGGAGATGCAGTCACACGACCGCCAGACTTTCGCTTCGGAGGAGCCACGGTTGACTAGTCTAGGCATGTTTACGAGCGTTACCGAACAGAAATGGTGGTGTTCGTAAATGTTTCCGGCAGGCTGTGCGGGTGCCACGTGTTCTCGTCATCGACTCGTATGACTCCTTCGTCTACAACTTGGTTCAGTACCTTGGTGAACTCGGGGCTGATCCAATCATCCATCGAAACGATGCGATCACCGTCGATGAGGCTGTAGCAATTGGTGCCGATGGAGTATTGCTCTCCCCTGGGCCGGGTCGACCAGAGGATGCAGGCATCATCTGTGAAGCGGTTCCTGTATTTGCTGCGCAAGGAACGCCGGTGTTCGGGGTGTGTCTCGGTCACCAAGCGATCGGTCATGTCTATGGCGCCGAGGTAGTGCGGGCTCCCGAGTTGATGCACGGCAAGACATCAGAAATCTCGCACGATGGCGGCGGTGTGTTCGCCGGATTGCCATCGCCATTGACCGCAACTCGTTATCACTCGCTCGTTCTCGAAGAGAGTTCGGTTCCAGAGTGTCTTGATGTCACAGCTCGCACGGCTGACGGAATGATCATGGGCGTGCGCCACCGTGGGTTTGATGTTGAGGGCGTGCAGTTTCACCCCGAGTCGATTCTCACTGGTACAGGTCACGACCTGCTGAAGAATTTCCTGAACCGCCTGTAGCGGGACGCTCTTAAGGAGCGGTCGTCGTTGATGGACTTGTCGACGTTGTGGTTGACATTGTCGTGGTAGTCGGCGGCACAGTTGTCGTCGTTGAGGTTGACGTTGTAGTTGTCGGCGCAGGTGCAACACCCACCACAATTGTTACTTCGGTGCCACGGTCAACTTCGGTGCCGGCACGAATGCTTTGCTCGGTAACCCGACCGTCGTCTGGGTCGTCCGGGGTACCGAGGTCGACATATTCGATGACGTAGGTGAGTTCATGCTCCTCGTCGGTGAGTAGAGAAGTGGCATCCTCTTCAAGCAGCCCAACGAGTACCGGAACGTTCGTCTTGCCAGGTCCGCTCGACACGAAGAGTGTGATCTCTGAGCCTCGGCGGACGATGGTGTTCGGTGCAGGGTCGGTGCGAATGACGGTTCCTTTAGGAACGATCGGGTCAACGATGCGTTCAATCATCACCGACAGCCCAGTGGTGTTGGTGAGGAAGTCGACGGCGGCCTCTTCGCTCTGGTTCAGCACGATCGCCGGAACCGACACTTCGTCTGGGCCACCTGAGACATAGATGACAACACCATCGTCTTGACGGATACGACTGCCGGCGGGTGGGTCAGTGCGGATAACGAGCCCGACTGCAACTTCGCTCACTTCGGTGGTTTCACTCGTCGAGAACCCGCGCGACACCAATTGACGCCGTGCTTCATCGAGGGTGAACCCAGCAACATTTGGCACTGATTGAAGGGCTTCTGTCGGGTTGTAATACAGCAGAATCGTTGTGCCTTCGACAACGACCGTTCCAGCTGCCGGATCGGTACGGAAAACAAATTCCTCAGCAACACCCTGGGTTTCTTCAGCAATGGCTCTGTATTCGAGCCCGAGTTCGTCAAGCGCGGCGGTCACTGCCGAGAGTCGTTGACCGGTGAGATCTTCAAGTACTCGGGTGGTGGCGGTTGCTTCGCTTGACGAGAGACGTCCGTAGAGAACGACGCCACCGATGACGAGAGCGACGAGGGCAATGAACGCAGCGAGTGCATACCAGCCGGTGCGTGGCGGAATGTCCTCGTAATACGTCGCATCTGCCGATGACCCCGGCGGATATTTCGACATGTCGTCAGGGCCGTTGTGCTCTGACGGAATGGTCGGGTTCCCAGGGATCGATGGCCCTGACATTGAGCGTTCTGCTGTCGGGTTGACCGTTGTTGCCTCATCGGGGCCGGCGCCAGTGCCGGGCACAGAGGTGCCGTTGTAGTCGTCGATAGTGATGCGGTTCGCAGTTGTCCGGGCGTTCGGGTCAACGACTCCTTCGCCCATGCGGCGCATTGCGAGCGGTGTCTCGCCATTACGGAATCGCTTCAGGTCATCCCGAAGTTCTCGTGCGGTTTGGTACCGGTCCTCAGACTTCTTCGCCATGAGGTGCTCGACAATTGCCTCAAGCGGACGAGGAACAGCAGCGTTGATTTCCGACACCGGGGTGGCGGTGTCATGCACTTGCTTATAGGCAATGGCAACCGCGTTCTCACCAGAAAATGGTGTGCCGCCGGCGAGCATCTCGTAGATGACGATGCCGAGCGAGTACAGGTCGCTCCGCGGGTCGGGCTGGCCACCCTGGGCTTGCTCGGGCGAGAAATAGCTCGCAGTACCCATGACCGAACCGGTCTGGGTGAGGTTCTGTTCGACCGGAGCGTTCATTGCACGGGCGATACCGAAGTCAGCAACTTTCACCGTGCCGTTTGACCCGATGAGAATGTTGGCCGGCTTGATGTCGCGGTGGGCTAGGCCCGCTTCGTGAGCGAATCCGAGCGCGGCCGCTACTTCTGACGCGATTTCGGCGGCTTGGGT
>JALRDI010000153.1 GCA_023257035.1 Ilumatobacteraceae bacterium
CTTTAGGAACCCTTGGCTTCCTTCTCTTCCTTGAGTTCGGTGGCCGCTCAGGATTCGCGTCAACCTTCCCGCTCATCCTTGCAGCATGCGCGATCATCGGGATCGGCGGCTTTCTTCGCGTCGAGCGCCGCGTCGAATATCCAATGCTTCGCCTCGACTACTTCAAACGACGCAATTTCACTGGCCCTCTCATCTGCCAACCGCTCAGCCAATTCGCGTACATGGGCGGATTCCTCATCGCGCCGATTCTGCTCGCCAGCATGTTCGGTTACTCGGTAGGAACCATCGCTCTCATTTTGCTGTTCAGGCCGGCCTTCTACAGCCTCTTCTCCCCCATTGGTGGGCGCCTGTCAGGAAAGTTTGGTGAACGCCTGTTCCTCCTTGCGGGTTCAGTGCTCATGATTCTCTCGATGGCTGCGTGGGTTGGAGGCGCTCACTGGAGCAACCTGACACTCGTGATTATTGGCCTATCGCTTTCTGGAATTGCGATGGGCTTTGCATCTCCGTCGTATTCAACTGCCGTTGCGAACGCAGTTGACGTTGCGGACCTCGGAATTGCGAACGGGATGAGTTCAACCTTGATGAATATTGGAATGCTCACTGGCATTCAGTCGATGTTCACCGTTCTCGGCGAGGGCCGAGCCCCCGACGACTTTGCTCGCACATTCATTGTTGGCGGAATCGTTGCCGGCCTAGGCTCAGTAGGAGCCCTTATGATGACGAGGCGGCAACCTACTGGTAGTTGAGGCGCAGACCGGGGCGTTCCCACGGAATCTCGTACAGCAGCCCCCAACCCGATGACGTCACGTACGCCGTCTTCAGATCGGGCCCACCAAAGCAGATATTGGTGACGTAGGCATCCCATTTTGGAACGTGAACTTGGTCGAGCAGTTCACCGTCAGGACTAATCACGCTGATCGCGCCCGTGACAAGCGTTGCAACACAAACGTTCCCGTCCCCGTCGATAGCCAGCGAATCAAGCAGCTGATAGCCCTCAAAGCCATACAGCAAAGTTCCATGCGCAAGTGGTGTGGTGCCGCGGCGAACAACACCTGGCGACTCGATATCCCATTTCCAGACACGTCCAACCGAGGTTTCAGCGACGTACACAGTCGAACCATCTGGTGAAAGCCCAACTCCGTTTGGCTTCGTGAGGCCGTAGGCCGCACACACGATCGATGAACCATCTGCAAGTGCGTAGTACAAACCGCCATTGTCAGAGTCACGCGAGCGACTCTTCCCCAAATCGGTAAACCAAAAGCCGCCTGCATCGTCGAACACAATGTCGTTTGGCCCACGTAATTCGTGCCCATCACATTCGGTGTAGAGCGTCGTCACCTCGCCGCTGTCGATATCGACACGCTGAATCGAACCACCGACATAGTCATCCGCTTGGTGTCCTGGTGCCGTCATTCCATCGACTTCGCGCCATGCGAATCCCCCGTTATTGCAGACGCACAGCGCTCCATCGGGACCAATCGCCATTCCATTCGGGCCGCCACCGGTCTCTGCCACTAGTTCAGTTCTGCCATCAGGCCAGCATCGGGTGATTGTCTGCCGCTTAATTTCGACGACAAGAACGCTTCCGTCGTCGAGGGCAACTGGTCCCTCTGGAAATTCCAATCCTTCGGTCATTACTCGGGTCATTGCGAACACTCCTCTACTTGCCTTCTCGAATCCTGCCCGGTTCGCCACCTCGTAAACGAGCGCAAACACGACTCGCCACTACGCAGTCGTCACGACAAGGATGATTCCATGATCAGACTTCGCCAAGTTGCACTTGTTGCACAAGACCTCGAACCGATAGCACAGGAACTCTGTGAGACCTTTCAACTCGCCGTTTGTGTACGTGACCTTGATGTTGCCGAATTTGGTCTTCGTAACGCGCTCATGGTCGTTGGCGATCAGTTCATCGAAATAATTTCACCCAAGGTTGAGGGCACAGCCGGCGGCCGCATGATCGAGCGGCGAGGCGGCGACAGTGGCTACATGGTGATGCACGAGGTCGATGATCTCGACGACCGACTCGCTCATCTGGCGGATAATGGAATCCGAATCATCTGGTCCGGCGACCACGATGACATTCGAGGCCGGCACCTCCACCCGAAAGACATCGGTGGCGCCATCGTGTCACTCGATGAGGCAATTCCAGAAGGGTCGTGGCGTTGGGCTGGCCCGTCGTGGACCCCTCACCGAAACAACAATGTTGTGTCAGCGATCGCAGGCGTCACGATTGGAGCCAATGATCCTTCTGCAATGCGGGCACGCTGGGATGCTCTCAACATTTCCACATCAATCACTTTCGTCGATGCAGGTCCCCGAGGCGAGGGGGTCGACCAAGTCGACCTTGTGGCAACCGATCGCTCAAAAGTGGGCGAACGTTACGACATCGGTGGCGTGACCTGGTTGCTCGTATAGGCGTTCTACCTATTCGGGTGGGGTTACTTCGGCAGTTCTGGGTTGGCAACCCGGCGTTCTAGCGCTGCAGCAGATCGTCTGCTGAGTCGTTCACACTGCCTGACCACACCGCATCACGGCGTTCAAAAAACGCGGTTACGCCCTCAACCGCATCAGGCATCCGAGCAATCGAACTGATCACTCGCCCCTCGCGACCCAACATTTCATCCACGGAAGCTGTAACACCCTGCCAGAGCAACTGCTTTGACACAGCGAGAGCAAGCGCAGACGCGTCTCGAACCATTTCTGAAGCAAGGCGGGTGGCCTCCGTAAGCACCTCATCTGCGGGAGCTACTCGCGAGGCCAGACCTAGCTCCGCTGCTTCAGTTCCTGACATCATCCGACCAGTCAGCATCAATTCAGCGGCTCGAGAGAATCCGACCACCCTCGGCAAGATGACATGCGATGCAAGCTCAGGGACTACTCCCCTACGAACCATTGCGTACTGAATCTTCGCGTCCTGCGCAACAATTCGAATATCGCACAGCATTGCGAATGTGATACCCACCCCAACCGCATGCCCGTTTACTGCGGCGATCACCGGTTTGCGCACTTGGTACGGCCACAGCCGTGGCCGACCATCGTCATTCGCAGTTACGGGGAGGAACCCACTCTCTCCATCACCCAGATCGGCACCAGCACAGAATGCTTTCCCTGCGCCGGTAATCACGACAACGACTACGTCGTCATCGCTGTCAGCCTCACCGAGGTAGGCCTGGAGAGCGTCACTCAACTGCCCTGTCCATGCATTCATACGATCAGGGCGGTTCAACGTAATTGTCGCAATTCCGTCACGCTTGTCATAGAGCACAACATCGTCCATCAATTTGTTCTACTCATGAGAGCAACTGTGAGCGAAGTCGGGCACTCTGCGATCTCGGTCATCCCGTGGATGTGTCCAGCGCATGAGCACTGAGAACGGTATGCCAGACTTTCGAAATGTCCGAGGCACGCACCAGCGCTCGCCCCGAATGGGGAACGCTGATTGGCATCTGCCTCACGTTCTTCGCAATCGGCGTCACCGTCAACGTTCTTGTCTACGAACATGTTGGGTCAGCAGTAAAGACCATCGCTGCTGCCGGCATTGTGCTGTCTGCGACTTCTGAACTTGCATACATCGCAGTTCGAGATGTTGGCGGCAGCATTCTCGCCGCGCTCATCGCCGGCTGGGTTGTCGCATCACGATTCGGCCTCCTTGCAGCGAGCCTCGGCACCCGAATAAAAGTTGGACATCTGCAACGAAGTTGCGCTGCTCTCAACTGTCTTGATCCAAATGTTGGCGTCGCAATGCAGCAAACCACTCCATCGGGCGTCATGTCTGCATTCTGGTGGGTCACTGGAGCGCTACACCTCGGCTGGTGGTGCGGGACTTTCGCAGGGGTATTCCTCGGGAACATCATCGGAGATGCGAACCGACTTGGTCTTGATGCCGTCTTTCCTGCTCTTCTCCTTGCAATCATCGCCAACCTTCTCCGCCAGCGGCCGGGCTTTGTCGCAGCGATCATTGGTGGCGGACTCTGCGCTGCTCTCCTCCCGATCGCCCCTGCCGGCACTCCGATCATTCTTAGCCTCACAGGAGCTGTTGTGGCGTTGCGAGTCCCCGAGTCTCAGGTGGCAAAGCCATGACATGGACCATCATTGTCTTGCTCGCAGTAGGTGTTGCGAGCCTCCGCCTGCTCGGCATGTACGGCGGTACCGCTCTCGTGCGACGATTCCCAATGTTCGAGCGGCTCGGGTCGCT
>JALRDI010000178.1 GCA_023257035.1 Ilumatobacteraceae bacterium
TATTCGGTTTACGGGGGCTCATGCGTTTCCAGTCAGCGCTGAGACTCAGAGGGCCCCTGGCCACCATGTTTCGGCCTGTCGGCGCGCGCCTTTCCCTTCTCGCTGATGCAGCCACAATGCGAACCGGCGGAAGCGAGACCCGGCAAGGCGAAGCCAGATGCGATTTCGTCGTGAGGTGTAATCACGGGTGAACGGGCACACTCGAACGCAGATCGAACAGTCGCTGCTTACTTTTGTCCAGAAGGAAAAGCATTTCTCCCCATCGATGCTCCACTTCTTGACGCCCTTCAGATTTGACCGGTTATGGCGATCTCGTGAGGGTTCAGCATTAGGAATTGCTTTCGAAGGGCAGCCCGTTGAACATGCTGAACAGATACCGCACATCTCGCGAACCCCAAATGAAATTGGTCGATCGGTCGCGAGGGGAGCATTGGTGAAGATCTTCCCGAAACGCACACTCGTGCCGAATTCAGGCGTAATGACGAGACCGTGCTTTCCGTATTCGCCAAGGCCTGCCTGAATTGCATACGGAATCGCAAGTGCGGTGTCATTCATTGAAGGAATCGCCTCGTAACCAAGGTTCTTGAGGTACTGGGCAAGCGTGAGCAACACCACGGCATCTTGGCTGTAGCCCATGCCAGTGGCCGCCCCAGAGAGCGCTGAAGGTGCAGTTTCAATGAGGGTCGCGTCCATCGCTTGCCCGATCACAATGACCCGATCAAGTGCCTCCGGAATTTTGTTTGGTTTTGGGCCGAGTGATTCAACAGAGAAGCGTTCGGTATACGTCCATCGCTCGTCATACGCAGCAATACCAACGAGGTCGGCGCCCGCAGCGTGTGCGGCGTGCTTGATGAGCGTTGCAGCATCCTTGGGTGAACCGAGATCAACACGCTCGGTGGCGCCATCTCGCAACATCGACAGCGGGTCTAAAAAACCATCCCGTCGGTCGATGTCCTCATACATCTCGGCAAAGATGTCAGCGACATGCCAGGTGGCATTTCGAAACGCGTAGTCGTTCTGCTGGTACCCCTTCGCTGCCCGCCAGTCGGCGAGAGGCTTTCGATATGTCGAGTAGAAGAGATCACTGCGCTCAGAACGAATAGTCGAGTCATGACGTGATCGAGCGAACACGTCATCAACCTGGCTGAAGCGCTCAAAGTCAGCATTGACGCAGAATCCGCACGAGTTGTCTGAGGCATCTGCTGCGACCGGGATGCGGGTTCGGGTTTTTGCGCGCTTGGCGGCGTCACCTCGGCCCGTGTGCATACAACGATTGTAAGCCGCCCGATAACTCGGTGGCTTTGCCGTTAACGCCCGAATGTGGCGATGGTCGCGCCATCGAGATACTCGTCCGCCCGAATGATTTTGCCGTCCTCGACCTTCACGATGAGGCAACCGGGCAACTCGCCAGACCCCGACCCCCAGTCAAGGTGCATGACGTGTTGTTGAACGAATCCACCCTCGATGTCGTAGCGGCGGATGTTGCTGAACGACCGCGCAGTCGTCATTGCCGCTAAAGCATCGAGGCTTGCAAGGTTTTGTTCCTTGGTCATTTCGATTCCGTCGGTGTTATGCCAGATCACAACATCATCGGCATACAGTTCGCCGAGTGCTGCACTGTCGCCGGCTGTGATGGCGGCAACTACTCCGTCTGCGATGTCGTCAAATGCGCCCATGTAACGACGGTACACACTGGGCGAACCGGGCTCGGCTGTCAGGCCGCCAACTACTTGCCGGAGAAACGAGGCTCTCGACGCTCAGCCATCGCAGCGGTGCCCTCACGAAAGTCACTCGTTTCACGCAGCCACGCTTGTTCATGTCCCTCGTGATCAGTTGCATCGGCGACATCATCAGCGATCGCTCCTCGCAACGTCTTGCGAATTGATTGAACAGCGAGTGGCGCTGAAATGGCGATCTCTCGGGCGAGGGAATGTGCGGTTTCGCGCAA
>JALRDI010000186.1 GCA_023257035.1 Ilumatobacteraceae bacterium
TGGTTCCATCGCCGACAAGCAGCCAGATTCGCCAAGCACAACCTCGCGAACGTCGTCGTCATTGCCAACACATACGAAGACGATCGAGGCACCCTCAGCAGCTTCTGCAGGAGTTGGAGCCGCACGATTGCCATGGAGAGCAACCCAGGCAAGCGCCTTTGCTGCAGTCCTGTTGTAGACCGTGACCGGGTGGCCTTGTTTCGCAAGGTGACGAGCCATAGGGGCGCCCATTACGCCCAGGCCACAGAAAGCAACAGGTGAGGGGGATGACGTCATGCCCCGATTTTGACATGCTCAACAGGTGCGAAGGTGCACCCCCTGATTACTTCTTCGCGGCGGCCTTCTTCGCCTTCTTCTCCGGCTTTAACACGCCCTTCGATAACGCCTCATCGAGATACTCCTCGGCGGCTTCAGCCGAGACCTTCAACGCCGGCGCAATCTCGCTGATGAGGTTGACTCGCGCCCGCTCATACATCGTCCGCTCGGCCGCTGACAACGCTGCGTCCCGGTTACGTGCCGCGAGGTTACGAACAACCTCAGCCACCTGATACACGTCTCCTGATTTCAGCTTTTCTTGGTGGTTCTTGAACCGCCGGCTCCAGTTTGACGGAACACGTGGATCTGGCTTTGCGAGCACGGAGACGAGATCTTCAAGTTCATCAGGAGACACCGGCGGGCGAACGCCAACCTCGTCAGCCTTATCGACAGGAACCTTCAGCGTCATTTCGTTGATCACCGTCTCGAGAATGAGGTAATCCCGCTTCTCTCCGAAGGCTTCCATTTTCTTCGTGCCCTTCACCACACAAGCGCCGTGCTGTGGGTAAATGACCGTTTCGCCCTTCTTGAACTTCACGTTGTCCTCTCGATGGTGGTCGAGCCAGAACTACACATTCCGGCTCTTTGAGGGTATCGCGCCCCCGGCAGGATTCGAACCTGCGCGCTACGGATTAGAAAGCCGTTGCTCTATCCTGACTGAGCTACAGGGGCATGCAGAACTGGATCTGCCCTTTGACAATATCGCCGTCTGAGCTCTGCATCATCACGATTCGAGCAGGCGCTTGCGCAATAGATCAAGGGCCGAAATGACCGAAAGTTGGCGCATCATTTCTCGATCGCCCGGCAACCGAAGGTGGGCACTCCTCACTCGGTCTGGTTCGCCCTCAGGAAGTACGACAGCCGCAAACAACGTTCCAGGTCGCATTCCATCTTGTTCAGATGGTCCTGCAACTCCAGTGAGCGCAAGCCCGACATCGGCACCGAGTACCTTTCGAACACCCTCAGCCATCTCTATTGCAGCCTCTTCGGTAACTACCGGCCCTTCCGTTACATCGAGCACACCGAACTTGACCTCGCTCGCGTACGACACGACTGCGCCCTTCATCACCTCGCTTGCTCCTGCAACTCCAGTCAATCGGCCCGAGACAAGCCCACCTGTCACCGATTCTGCGAGCCCGAGAGTCCATCCCCGGCTGCGAAGAAGGTCCAATACGACCGACTCCATGGTGTCGCTATCGACCCCAAATACCTGATCACCAAGCACTCCCCTAATTCGTTCCTCCCACGGTGCCAGTAACGCGGATGCTGAATCCTCATCTGGCGCGCGGCCCGTGAGGCGAACCTTGAGGCCTTCCCAGCCACTCGCAAGAAATGCAAGAGTTGGATTACCTTCCTCTTCGAGTTCGTCAATGATGTGATCAAGACGTTCGTTGAGGCCGCTCTCACTCTCTCCCCAGGTACGCAAGGTACGACTTGCGATCGTCCATTGCTCACCAGATCGCTGCTGCAAGTCGGGCAGGATCGCCCGCTCGAACATTTCGCGCATTTCGTGCGGAACGCCCGGAACGGCATAGACCACTCGTTCAACCGGTCCAGCATCTGTCTCGATGGTTACGGGACAAATGAGCCCGGGCGCGGTGCCACGAGTCTGCGGGATGATCGTCGCGCCTTCTGGAACCATTGCCTGCCGAAGATTGTTCTCCGGCATTGTTCGATTACGGGATGAAAACAGGTGCCGAATCACATCGGCTACATCCTCGTCGAGATGCAACTCGACTCCCATCACATCTGCAATAGCTTCACGAGTTAGATCGTCATGGGTCGGTCCGAGCCCACCGCACATGATGACCGCATCAGCCTCACCGAGCATGCGGCGCAGGTGCCCCGTAATCCGCCCGATGTTGTCGCCAACTTTCACTTGGGACAGCGAATCAACTCCGTGCATTGCAAGGTTCTCCCCCAGCCACGAAGAGTTGGTGTCAACGATCTGCCCTAAGAGAAGTTCTGTGCCAACTGCCAATACATCACAACGCATACCGTCCCCCGCTTACTCTTTCGTCGTCCGACTCGCAATGAGATACTGAGTTCCGCTCACGAGGGCAAGCCCAACCGCAAGCCAGAGCAAGCCCATCCACAACCATCGGTAATCCGCCGCAAACCAGGGCCATAGAGCGAAGCCCACCGCCAACTGCTGCACCACGGTCTTGTACTTTGCGAGCTTCGAAGCAGGGACGCTCACCCCTTTCGAGCCGACGAGCACCCGGTACACGCTGATAACAAGCTCACGCCCAGCGATGAGAAGCACTGGTAACAAAGGGAACACATCGCGACTCACCAAGGTGAACATTGCCCCGAGGACAAGAACTTTGTCAGCGAGCGGGTCGAGGAACGCCCCGGTAGACGTTGTGCCGTGACGACGGGCAACCCACCCGTCGATACCGTCGCTCACGCTCAGCGCGAACCAGAGTAGGTACGCAAGCCAAGCTCCACGCTGGTGATCGGGAATCACGAGAAACATGACTGGTGAGAGCACGAGTCGACCGGCGGTGATTGCGTTCGCCCACGTCGCAAGCGCATTCGGATCGACTGGCATTACAGAATCTCCTCATCGCTCTCGTCAGGAATCGATCCGCCAACTGCTACGAGATCAGGACCCCACGCTTCATCAATCTCAACATCAACAAAGGTCCCGACGGCGAGTGAAGGATCAATGTGAACGAGTCCGTCGATTTCTGGCGCTTCACGATGACTTCTTCCCACACCAGGCTCATCAACCAGCACAGAAACCGACTCACCGATGAGAGCGTCGCGACGGCGGGCGGTAATTGCATCTTGCAGTTCGGTGAGTTCTGCGAGGCGCTCGTTCATGAGACCCGAATCGACCTGGCCATCGAGGTCATAGGCGTAGGTTCCAACCTCACGGCTAAATGAGAAGAACCCGCACCAATCGAGGTCAGCTTCCTCCACGAACCGAACGAGCGCTGCATGATCATCATCGGTCTCGCCTGGGTAGCCAACGATGAAGTTTGACCTCATTGTTGCATCTGGTTGAGCCGAACGGATCTCGACGATGCGCTTCAGGAAGCGATCACCATCACCCCATCTCCGCATCCTTCGCAGCAGCGGTTTACTCACATGCTGCAAGGAAAGGTCAAAGTACGGAACGTTCGTACCAAGGATGACATTCACCAACTCATCGGTGAGGTCGCTCGGGTAGAGGTACAGCAAACGAACTCGTTCGACTTCTTCGGCAACCGCTCGAACCAATGGAACGATCGCTCCCGATCCGAGTTCATCTGGACGGTCAACACCATATGACGCAAGATCCTGTGCGACGAGCACGATTTCTTTCGCGTCAAGGGCACGCACCTCAGCCAAAATCGAATCAACATCTCGACTGCGTTGGCTACCTCGAAACGATGGAATGGCACAGAACCCGCACGAACGATTACAACCCTCAGCCACCTTTACATATGCCCAAGGGCGCAACGATGGTGGCCGCTGCAAGTTGAGAAGATCCATCGTCGGCATCGGCGCCTCAGAGACCGGGATGAGGCGACGTTGTTGCTGTTCCGTAATTGCTCCGCCAAAACCAACCACCGCGTCGACTTCTGGGAGTTCTGCCGCTAACTCATCGCCGTAGCGCTCTGCCATACAACCGGTCACAACGAGTCGAGAGCCATCTGGTCGCGCCTCGTCGAGTTGAAGGATGACGTCAATTGATTCCTTGCGCGCCTCTTCGATAAACGCACAAGTGTTCACGACCACCACGTCAGCAGATGCTGGATCGTCTGTTGGCGAGAGCCCGTCGTGGAGAAGGGTTCCGACAATTTTGTCGGAGTCGACCTGATTCTTTGGACAACCAAGCGTCTCAACGTAAAAACGGCCGGTGCCCTGCGCTGTCACGTTCCTGACACTATCCGTCAGGCAGAGCACTTCTGTGCGTGGGCGTGTTCAGCGCTACGCCTCCCAGCCGACCTGGTAGATCTAAATCTGGCCATTCTGACGGAGTAATTCGAACTCTTCGACCGTCATGAGCACCGAGCGAGCCTTCGAGCCTTCGCTCGGCCCAACCACCCCACGTTGCTCGAGAAGGTCCATAATTCGACCAGCACGGGCAAAGCCCACCTTCAGCTTGCGTTGCAACATCGATGTCGAACCGAGTTGGCTTCGGACGACTAATTCAACCGCTTGACGCATGATCACCGCGTCTTCATCGTCATCGCCCGCCGAAAACGCATGAGCATCGGACGTCACATCATTGAAATCAGGCATCCCGACTGAGCCGGCACTCGCAGCGGACGCCTCATCTCCTTCAACTTCACTCGAGTAGATCGGCTCAGGAGCCTGCGCTCGCCAATGCTCCACTACTTGGCGTACCTCTTCCTCGCCAACCCATGATCCCTGGATGCGGTTTGCAACCGACGAGTTGCCCGGCAACAACAACATGTCACCTTGCCCAACGAGTTTTTCCGCTCCTGGCTGATCGAGAATCACTCGAGAATCGGTAAGGCTCGACACGGCAAATGCCATGCGAGCGGGAACGTTCGCCTTAATGACACCTGTGATGACGTTGACCGATGGACGCTGCGTTGCAACAATGAGGTGAATGCCCACCGCACGGGCCTTTTGAGCGATTCGGGTAATCGATTCTTCGACATCACGAGCGGCCACCATCATGAGGTCGTTCAGCTCGTCTACAACAATCACGATGTACGGCATGTGTTCGTACTCAGATGCCTCTCGCCCTGCTGGCACCTGCAAATTGCCCTTGATCACCGCAGTGTTGTAACCCGTGATATCTCGATACCCACACTCTGAGAGGGCGTCATACCGTCGCTCCATCTCTTTCACCGCCCAGCCAAGAGCATTTGCCGCCTTCTTTGGGTTTGTAACTGGCTGCGTCAGCAAGTGAGGTAAACGCTGGTACTGCCCCATCTCAACCTGTTTTGGGTCGATCAAAATGAGGCGGACCTGATCGGGGGTTGTACGCATCAACAATGAGGTGATGATGCAGTTGATACCGCTCGACTTGCCAGCACCCGTTGCACCAGCGATCAGCATGTGCGGCGTAGTTGCGAGATTGAGGAACACGGCTTTACCAGCGATGTCCTTACCGATTGCAACCTCTAACGGGTGAGTTGCCTTCTTCGCCTCACTTGACACGAGCAAGTCTCCGAGTGCCACCAATTGCCTACGTGCATTTGGCACTTCGACACCAATCGCCGAGCGTCCTGGGATTGGGGCGAGAATTCGAACATCCGTCGCGGCCATTGCGTACGCGATGTCCTTCTGAAGACTCGTTACCTTCGCCACTTTGATACCCGGCCCTAGCTCGAGTTCGTAACGGGTGACCGTCGGTCCAACCGTGAACCCCGCAAGTTGGGTGTCAACACCGTGTTGAGCGAGAGACTCTTGCAACGTCGCACCGCGAGCCTCAACCGCTTTCATGTCAACCGACTGCTCACCGGTTTTCTCTAGCACCGCCATCGAAGGAAGTCGCCACTCCCCTGGCCGCACAGGAGCTGCCGCTGCTGGCGCAGGCTCGGGCTGCGTTGCCGCAGGTTGTGCGGCTCGTTTCTTCCGAGTCGGCTTCGGCTTCGGCTCAGCGAACTCCTCATCGCCAGCGCCGTCGTACAGCGACGGAGAAACTGCGAGCGGGTCAATCGACACCGATGGCTCATCAACGTCGGCGTCATACTCTTCGCGCTCGCGCCGACGCTCTTCTGCTCGCTCGCTTTGCAACGTCGCAAGGTTCGACAACGAACGCTTCAGAAATTGCGCAACTGGACGTGCTCCCGCGGCAACGCCAGTGCCGGTCATCGCCACCATATTTCGGAGGGATGCGCCAGTAAACAATGCGATCGACCCAATAAAGATTGCAACGAGCAGCACCACCGCTCCCGCCGGAGCAACGAGGCGCTGCAGCACCTCTCCACCGACAACACCTAATAAGCCGCCTGAAGCACCCAGCACATCAAGGTCAGCGAGAGATGCCGGGGTGCGAATAACGTGAATAAACCCAAGAAATGACAGCACCGCTAGCGCCCAGCCGATTCCAACGCGGATTGGCGCTTGAGACTCGTGCTCACGAAGTACCGCCACCCCGCTTCCAATCAGGACAAGCGGCAGAAGGTGACGGCCAACACCCAAGAACCAACCGAGGAATGTTCCCGCCCCGTCACCAGCTGGGCCGGCTAACGAGAACCAGACTGCGAGTATCAGCAGAACGCCGATCGCGATGAGCGCGATGCCGAGCAATCCACTGTCGTTGCCCGAATTTCCTCCTCGTTGGGAGGATCCCCTGCCCGCGTTTCGACCAGAAGGAGCCTTCTTCGCGGCACCCTTCTTAGTTGTCGAGGGGCGCGACTTTGGAGCGTTTCCACCTTTCGCCATGCGTCTCTAACGGTATCAACGTGGAACCACCTGGTTCAGCCATACCCAGTTACGACGCTTGAACTCCCAAGATGCGGCCATCACCGGCCAGCAGTACGAGAAGCGTCCCACCTTTGTCATTCACCACCGTCGCATCGATGACTGTCGATCCGGTGCCAGTGCCTTGGATCGCAACGTCCGCGATTACCGGAACAGACAACTCGGCATCAATTTTCTCAAAAAGTGTCTCTGGGTCGAACTCAATCGCTGAGGCTTGAAATGTTGCCCCCTCGGCAGGCAATGTTTCGCCATCAGTCGTGATCTCGCCATTTTCCCACCGGTACGTCGTTGCGAACATTCCCAGAGTCTCGCCTGAACTTTCAACCGCAGTCTCGGCGAGGATGAGTGTGACTCCTCCCAGGTCAGCCGAAATCTCGAAATATTCGAGCTCACTCCCTACTTCTTCTTCCAGATCAGCCACCGCTGCTGGTATGTCGCCCACAACAGGACGAGCAACATCGGCGGTTGAGCCACAGGCCGAAACACCCATAGCAACCGCAGCCGCAAGAACCGCAAGCCGCATCACGTTTCCATGACGACAGGAACAATCATCGGTCGCCGCTTCGTTCGCTCGTTGACAAACCGACCAGCAGACCTGCGGACTTCTCGTTCTAATGCCTCTACATCTCGAATGCCGTCAGCAAGGGCACGTTCAACGGCGGCGGCAACGGTGTCACATGCCTCGTCAAGCAGATCCTCCGCCTCGGGCGCATACACCCAGCCACGAGTAATGATCTCAGGACCGGTGAGCACCGTTCCAGTTTGCACATCGACGGTCACGACGACGACTACAACACCTTCTTCTGCGAGGACACGACGATCACGGATCACACCGTTGCCAACATCTCCAATGATTCCGTCGACGTAGACATAGCCGGCAGGAACACGATCGGAATGGCCGGCACCCTCGTCATCAAGCATGAGGACGTCACCATCCTCGCAGAGCAGGATGCGGTCATCAGCAATTCCCATGACTCGCCCGAGAGCGGCATTCGCCACGAGATGCCGATATTCACCGTGGACGGGCACGAACCACTCTGGCTGCACTATCGAGAGATAGGTCTTAATGTCATCGGCCTGAGCATGACCAGTCGCGTGGACATCGGCAACACCCGAATGCACCACCTTTGCGCCACGGCGCAACAACCCGTCGATCACACGGTTGACATTGCTCTCATTGCCAGGAATTGCGTGGCTCGACAACACAACCGTGTCAGAGTCACCCAGCTTCACGAATCGATTTTCTCCTCGGGCAAGAAGCGCAAGTGCTGACATGGGTTCACCCTGGCTGCCAGTTGAGATCACGCAAATTTCTCCTGGCGGATACTGATCAATGTCTTCGACGTCGATCAGCGAGGCATCAGGTATCGAGATCACGCCCAGGTCTCGCCCGAGGCGAACGTTCTTACGCATGCTGAGACCAAGGGTCGCAACTCTTCGACCGGCCGCTACCGCTGCATCCGCAATTTGTTGAATTCGGTGAAGGTGGCTCGCAAAACTCGCCGTAATGATCCGGCGCCCTTCGTGCTCGGCGAAGACCTGTCTCAACACACTGCCAACGGAGGTCTCGCTTGGAGCAAAGCCGGGCTCCTCGGCGTTTGTTGAGTCGGCAAGCAGCAGGCGAATGCCTTCCGACCGAGCGATTTCGCCTAATCGAGCGAGATCACAGCGACGGTCATCAACCGGTGTGAGGTCAAGTTTGTAATCACCTGAGTGCAAGATCACACCTTGATCGGTACGGACAACGATCGCATGGGCGTGAGGAACCGAATGAGTAACAGGAACAAACTCAACTTCAAATGGGCCGATCGCCACCCGGTCCCCATCATTCGTTGGAACGAAGTCGACCCGCCCGAGCAGACCCGCCTCCTCAATCCGATTTCTCGCAAGCCCCAGCGTGAGCCTCGAGCCGTACACCGGAAGTGGCGTCTCACGTCGGTCGCCGATGCCGTGCTCATCACGAAGGAGGAACTGGATACCGCCAACATGATCCTCGTGGCCATGGGTAGCCACAAGGCCGCTAATCAATGATGCATTCTCGCGGAGATACGTGAAGTCGGGAAGGACAAGGTCAATTCCATGTAAATCCGCAGACGGGAACATAATTCCGCAATCGATTACCACTATCGAGCGGCTATCGCCTTCACCCTGCTCAATCGCAAGACAGTTTCGGCCAATCTCGCCGAGGCCGCCAAGGATGACGATTCGAACTGGTTCAGCCACGCGCCGCCACCAACTCGGCGTACACCCGACGCGCCTCATCTTCAAGGCCTTCGGGTGCGTCACCGAGCGGAAGCCGGCATTGGCCAACCTCGAAACCGAGTGTCCGCATCATTGCCTTGGACGGGATTGGATTTGGCGTGAGGTCACCGGTCTCGAATGAGAAACTTGGCAGCATTCGCTGGTTTACCGCAGTTGCAGTCGCCAGATCTCCAGCTTCGAGCGCGGCAAACATCTCAACGTGGTCTGGGGCGGTCCAGTGTGTGGCGACCCCAATGGTTCCGACCGCGCCAACTGACAACAGCGGCAGAGTAAGCCCGTCATCGCCGCTGTAGACCTCGAAATCGGCTGGCGCTTCACGAATGAGTCGAGCCGTCTCGGCGGGATTCGCAGCTGCGTCTTTCAAGCCAATGATGTTCTTTTCTTCATGCGCAAGGCGCAACAACACCTCGGTCGACACCTTTCGTCCCGTGCGGACCGGGATGTCATAGATGACCTGAGGCAACTCAACGGCTTGGGCAATCGCCCGGAGGTGCTGTTCGATACCGGCTTGCGATGGACGGTTGTAATAGGGGCAGAGCGAAAGAATTCCGTGAACCCCAAGCGATTTTGCCTTGAGGGAAAGTTCAACCGAGCGCGCCGTGTTATTGCCAACCGTTCCTGCAACTACGGGGACGTCGACGGCCTCGACAACCGCTGCAAACATCGCAAGTTTTTCATCATCGGACAGCGTCGGTGATTCTCCGGTTGTGCCACAGACCACGAGCCCCTCATTGCCCTCGTCAACAAGACGACGAGCCAACTGTTGCGCGACATCAAGGTCAACACTGCCGTCACTTGAAAACGGAGTGATGAGAGCGGTGAGAATTCGTCCAAATGTTGGCGATGACATGCAGACCAAAGACTAGTGACCTAGGTGCAGGTCACCATGCTCAGGCGACGTCGGCACCAAGTTCAAACTTGAGATACTCAGAACCCGTGTCTTCCCAATCCTCGAACTGAATCACATTCATTTCCTCGAATCGACGGCGAAGCCATGACTCATTTCGATCGAGAAGCCCAAGCTTCTTACAGTTCGGCACGATCTTCGAGAACAACATCTGCTGGAACACATCACGAGTCGGATCTCGGAGCACCAGAGGCACGACGTCTTTCGGATTCACGCCCTGCTTCTCCCACACCTCTTGCTGCAAGAAGCGATCTCGCATGCGGATCGCCGCTTCGAATGCAAACTCTTGACGTTCCATCAGCTCGCGATCGGTCATTTCTGAGTACACCTCTTTGAGCGACAGCACACCAAATGCAACGTGCCGTGCCTCATCGCTCATCACATACCTGAGGAGCTGCTTCAACAGTGGCTCCTCAGTCATCTGATGCATAAAACCAAATGCCGCTAGCGCAAGTCCCTCAACCATGACCTGCATGCCGAGATAGGTCATGTCCCAGCGGGAGTCTTCGATGATGTCGTCAAGCAACATCCGAAGGTGCGCGTTGACCTGGAACCCACCGTCCATCTTTTCATCGAGGTAGCGGGCAAACACCTCAACGTGGCGAGCCTCATCGACGACTTGGGTTGCTGCGTACAACTTGGCGTCGTACCACGGAACTGTTTCAGTAATTTTCGCTGTGCAGAGCAGCGCTCCCTGCTCACCATGGAGAAACTGCGACAGCGTCCAGCGACGGCTATCAATTCCAAATTCCAGCCATTCTTTGTCGCCCCACTTCTCAACAACCGTTCCTGCATAGTGGTCGGGGCTTAAGCCTGCAGAGAATGCCGCTTGATCAGAAGTGACGACTTCATCGAGTTCTACTTCTGTGTCCCACGGAAGGTCAGTAGTTCCGTTCCACTGCCCGACCTTGGCCTTCTCGTAGAGCTTGCGGAGTTGAGGCCGAGCGAGGGAATAATCCCAGGTGAAAATTGCATCGGCATTGTCCTTCACGACATGTTCGACTTCGTCGACGTCAACATTTGACACTGACAAAATCGCTTCGATGTCATCGATCTCATCGCGACCGATGATGTCAGCGTTAGCTGCGTGTCCAGTTGGATGTTCGGTGGTGCTCATAGGGTGCTCCTAGCTGAGAGTTGTGATCGAGCTCAACTGCTGTTGATGCAAGGTCACAGAAGAGATAAGTGGACAGAGAAATTGTTGGGCGCTTTCAGCATCGTTGAGATCGACGGCCTCAACGGGTGAAAGAAAATGTGACACGGTGAGTCGCACAACGAGGTCAATGAGTCGGTGTGCAGCATCCCGGCCGATGAGCGGTTCTAATTGAGGAGCTAACGCTTCGGTTGCCATTCGGATAATTCTCGGAAGCCCGGCGGCCGTAAGTTGTCCCAATGCCTCGCCCGGCTCAGAGCTCAACATCATGGCGAGGTGCTCATCTGCCTGAAGTAGCGACGTCGCTGCCACAACGCTGCCGACGACAATTGCGTCAACTGTGGTTTCATCAGCAATTTGTGCGAGGACATGATCGAAGAATTGGTGAAGTTCACGAACCCGTAGCGCCTCGAACAGCACGTCGCGCCCCCCAGGAAACAGGCGGTAGATCGACGCTCTGGAAACCCCTGATTCACGACAGATGTCGTCGATCGTCACTTTTGAGAAGCCGAGTTGATGGCTGCAGGTGAGGGCAGCATCAAGGACGACACTCTCGATGTCAACTACCCCACGACGTTGTGTGTCATCGGTCACATCTGAGACATTATTGCGCCAAATGTCTCAGGGCAACTCGAACACCGGGTTCGATTACGAAGGAAGCACGAAATCTGCGTAACGGGCGCGCAAGTCTTTCTTCGAAAACTTTCCGACACTGGTCTTCGGAACCTCATCGATGAACTCAACAGCATCGGGCAATTGCCATCGAGCGACTCGATCGCGGAGAAAATCGACGACCTCCTCCGCCGAGATGGTGCTGCCCTCTGCCCGCACTACACATGCGAGTGGACGTTCAGACCAACGAGGGTGAGGAACCCCGATGACGGCGGCTTCTGCGATTCCGGGATGCGACATCAATTCGTTCTCAAGTTCGACTGAGGAGATCCACTCGCCACCTGACTTGATGAGATCTTTTGTTCGGTCGAGAAGCCGCACCCGGCCCCGTTCGTCGACGCTTGCAACATCACCAGTTCTCAGCCAACCATCATTCGTGAAACTCTCGTTCGCGCGCTCATCGTTGTAATAGGTCGATGCAATCCAGTTACCGCTGACCTGCAATTCTCCGCTCGATTCGCCATCCCACGGAACCGCATCTTGCGAATCAGGGTCGACTACCCGCATGCTCACGCCGAAAGAAATACGGCCGACTGTCGTTCGCAATTCCGCCTGTTCGTCATCAGAGAGTTCCCGCTGATCGGCATCAAGGTGCGAGACCGCACAGATGGGACTTGTCTCTGTCATTCCCCACGCTTGCAACAGGGGAAGTCCTGTTACCTTTCGGTACCCCTCGGACAGTCCACGAGGGACTGCAGAACCTCCGCACGGAATAGCTCTCAGACATGAGGTGTCGCGGCCTTCGAGTTCTGGCAGAACTTGCATCCAGATGGTGGGAACACCTGCGGCGAGCGATACCCGCTCCTCAACGATGAGATCTGCGAGCGCCTTACCCGAGAGGTCGGCCCCGGGCATCACCATCTTTGCCCCAGTTGCGACACCGGCGTGGGCCAACCCCCACGCGTT
>JALRDI010000244.1 GCA_023257035.1 Ilumatobacteraceae bacterium
CAACGAGGGCAACGGCTGCCAATCAAATCGCGGGGATTGAACGAATCTTCATGCGCTCGACCAAACCATTTAGCAAAAGTGATGACGGTTTATTTCTCCCAACGCAGCTAACGGTCGAATAACTCACCCATGACGTCACCAATGCGAAGCTCAACGTCTCGGGTCTGGCCGCCCGCATCGAGGTACTGCCGCATCGCCGGCCGAGCATCCGCATCTCGTAAGAGAACCTGAAACAGGTACGACTCATATTTCAGGCCATCTTCGAGACTTCGATCAACACTTGCACGCACTGATCGCTTCGCCTCACGGACCGCAGCAGGCGGGAACGAAGCTATGCGTTTCGCTAACCGATCGACATGGGTAGATAGTTCTGAACAACTCATCGAGCGATTGAGGAACCCCCAGCGTTCCGCCGTCGATGCATCGATGTCATCCGCGCCGAGCACCACTTCCATCGCGCGACCAATACCAATCAACCGCGGAATCCGTTGTGTTCCGCCACCGCCAGGGAGGATGCCCAGCGGAACCTCCATCTGGTTCCACCTGAAGGTTTCGCTATCACCGAACCGCATATCGCAGGCCGCAGACAACTCTGCTCCGCCACCACCGACACGACCTCGAAGTTCAGCAATCGTGACCTTGTCCATCGTTCGGTACATCTCACACATCCGGTCGAAACCACCAAGTTCAGACTCCTCCACCGCGTCATCTTCGACCGGAAAATCCAGTATGGCCTCGACATCAAAATGGGCGATAAAGAACTCTGGGTTCGCGCTTCTCAACACGACAACCCGAACTGCATCATCTTCTGACAGCTGCACCGAAACTTTTGCGAGCGACCTGAACAGTCCCGAGGTCATGAGATTGATTGGTGGGTTGTCGATAAGCACAACTGCAACACCATCGGTCACTGAGACGTTGAGATGGGGGTAGTCGTAACTCATTGTGTACTCCTAGTTCGCAATGCCAAGAAGGTCATGTGCGACATTGCCACCAACGATCGTTGCATCGACCGAAATCTGACCAATGCCATCTTTGTCAATCGTCAGCGGGTCTTCGCCAAGCAAGACAAAGTCAGCGAGCTTGCCAGGCGAAATGGTGCCCTTCACTTTTTCCTCGAACGCGGCGTAGGCCGAACCACCGGTGTAGGCGGCGATTGCTTCTGCCGGAGAGATCGCCTCTTGCGGCACAAACGGTTCTCCAGATGCAGTTCTCTGGTTCACCATGTCGTGGATTCCGAGCAACGGCGCACCGTTGACCACCGGACGATCACTCGACCCGGGCAGAGGGATACCTCGGTCAAGGAACGACCGCTGACGATAGGCGTCGGGAGTGCGATGAACACCAAGGGCATGCTTCATGCCGTCACCGATTTCCGAGATGAACCGACCTTGCGGCACTGGGATAACGCCGAGAACCTTCACCTTGTCGAGCAGCTGTTCTTGCAACACGCCGCAGTGTTCAATGCGATGGCGGGGGTCATGACGTGGGTACAACTTCTGTGCTTCTTCATAGGCGTCGAGCACCGTTGAGACCGCGCGGTCACCGATTGCGTGGGTGCACACCTGCCACCCCGACCTGTGGGCATCGATGATGAGCCGGCGAAGCACTTCGGGTTCGGTCTGGAAGAACCCGCAACTGCACTCGCCACCGCCACCGCCTTCGAAGGGGTCAAACATTGCCGCAGTCCGACCAATGAGCGAGCCATCAGAGAAAATTTTGGTGCCACCAATACGAAGCCACTCGTCGCCGAGCCCCGAGTGGATTCCACCGTCGAGCGCGAAGACGCTGTCTTCACCCTCAGCGTGCGAAATGTGGTGCAACGCCTCGACCGCAACAAGCAGGTTCGCTCGGATTCCGAGCACGCCCCGCTTGCGAGCCTCCATCCATGCCATCAACTCGATTGGGCTATGCGACACGAGACCTGCACCAACACCAGCCTCAGTTGCTGACGTCACGCCTTCGGCGAGATAGCGCCGCGAGGCCTGGTCAATTGCGTCGACGATGCGGTCAACAGTGAGCGGATAGACAAGATCGCGAACCATCGACTGCGCCTGCTCCATGACCAGGCCGTCAAGCGCGCCATCGGCATCGCGACCAAGTTCACCACCGCTCGGAACCGGTGTATCGCGGATCATGTCGAGAACCGCAGTGTTCACTGCGCACATATGACCAGAGGTGTGCTTCAGCCACACCTTGTGGTTCGGCGCGGCAGCGTCGAGTTCTTTTGCGTGGGGGTGTCGACCCTCAGCGAGCTTGTTTTGGTCATATCCCGCTCCAGTCACCCAGCCGCCGGCAGGCGTTTCTGCGGCCCGTTGACGAATTGCCTCGCAGATGTCTTCGACCGAGCGCATCGGAGGTGATGAACAATCAACATCTGCCAGGCTCATTCCGAAAAAGACCATGTGGTTATGTGCGTCGTTGAAACCTGGCACCACGCTGCGGCGACCAAGGTCAATGCGACTGTCAGCAGTGAATTGCTCAGCCAGATCGTCATCGCCAACTGCGATGATTCGGCCGGCGAGCACTGCAACCGTCGAGGCCCGAGGTAATGCAGGGTCAAATGTGTGGATGTCGCCATTAACGAAGAGTTGATCGACCTTCATAGTTCGATTCTGTCAGTTCGTTAAACCCAACAGAGGCTTGGGGCGATCCCCGTGATCTACACAGAGACTTTTGTGCCGTCTGCAGTGACCGGATCGATTGCGAGATCCGACTCGGTGCCCATCGGTCGAGTCCATGACGCGAATTCAAGAAGAATGCCATCCGGGTCAAAAAAGTAGAACGAGCGCACAAAGACCCCTGGGTGGAAACTCTGCGCAACGGTGAGCTCGCTGTCGTCATGGTCGAGAATCGCCGACACATCAACACCTTCGTCGATGAGTCGTTGGCGGTACTCCTCGAATTTCTCAAGCGGAACGTCAAACGCAAGGTGATTCATCGACCCATGTGCTGATGCGAGGTTCCCGCGGCCAGGCATTCCACCGGCACTTGCAATTCCTGGTTGGGGTTCAGGTGCGCCTGGAAACCAGAAGAACGCAAGGCAGTCGTTGTTGCCAATATCGAAAAAGAAATGCTGCCCACCACCGGGGATATCGAGTGTTTTGACAAGCTGCATGCCGAGTACATCTCGATAAAACCGCACCGTCCGAGCCATATCGGCACAGACCATTGCGATGTGATTCACGCCTCTGATTTCGAATTTCTCATTCATCTCAATCGTCTCCGCGCCGACGACCAGCGAACTGCTGGGCATCGAAATCTTCAGGGGCCGCAACTTCGACGATCACTTCATCGCGATCATCAAATTCGAGGCGTAACGCTCGAGTCATCACGGCGTGCATGAAATACAGCGACGTGATGTAGGTGAACTCAAGGATCTCTTCGTCGCTGAAGTGGGTCTTCATCGCGTCAAATACTGCGTCAGGCACCCGACCATGCTGGTCGACGAGGTAGTCGGTATACGCGAGCAGCGCACGCTCTTTGGCATCGAAGCAATCGGCAACTTCCCACGCGTGAATAGCTGAGATCTTTTCTTCGGGCATGCCCAGGCCACGACAACTCTTGCAATGCTGCGAGTAGACGAACTGGCTTCCCGTCAGCCAACCAGCACGGGTCTGGCCGAGCTCACGAAGCTGCCCATCGAGACGACGTTCGGGGCTGCGGTAGAGACCAAAGCCTTTCACCGAGTGGTCAAAAATGTCGGGAGAGAGCGCAAACACCGTCCACCAGTCGCCAGTCGTGCCGGTTGAGGTTCCCGGTTCATCGACCGGGTCGCGATCGCCAAAGAGAAAGTTGTAGAGCGGTAAAACGCGTTGCTGATCTGCTTCTGCGCGCGGTACTTGTCGAAGTCGTGGCATGAATTGTCCTTAAGCGGGAATTCCGAGTCGGTCATGAACGGCTGGCAGGGCTTGGAGTTCTGGCATCACTTTCGCTGCGAAGAGATGCATTGATCGTTCTGCCTCTTCAAGCGACATGCCGGCGTACGAGAACACGCCCATATAGCCATCCATGTACATCTCGTCTTGAAGATTGATGATCTTTTCAGTGACTTGATCTGGGGTTCCCCAGAGTTGAAGGTTGATGAAGAAATCCTCCATCTGCTCGTAGCCACCTGGCGCGACTAGTCGGTCGTACATCAAGCCATGGTGTTCGTAGCCAGGAGTGTCCTTGAGGTGCGGTTCGTTGAACTCGTAATGCTTCACTACTGAATCCCAATAGCCGCCGACATATTTTCGAGCCATCGTTTCGGCTCGGTCGGCACTTTCATCAACGAAAGTCCACCCTGCAACGAACGGGGGTGGTGGTTCGGTCCCGTTCGCGTCACGATAAATCGTCCGGTAATCCTGAAGCTCTTGGCGAACTGCCTTCCACGGCTTTTGTGGCACAACAAGGATGCCGACACCCATTTCCGCCATGATGCGAGCCGAATCGGGTGAGACTGCAGCGGCATAGGTGCGACCTTTGAAGCTTGATATCGGCCGCGGACGAATGTCGCGTCGCTCCTGATGAAGCAAGTCACCGGAATACTCAACCCAACCCTGTTCGAGAGCCGTCAACACAATTTCTGCGGATTCTTTGAAGCGGAGACGCGCCGTTCCCATATCGACGCCAAACCCGTCGAATTCAACCCGGCCGGTGCCTCGACCCATGCCCAAGATCACACGACCATCAGAGAGGTTGTCGAGCATCGAGATTTGCTCTGCTACCCGGACTGGGTCATGCCACGGCAGCACACACACCATCGACCCGAGTTGAACATGTTCCGTCTTTGCCGCCATGTACGTGAGGAACTGAAACACGTCTGGACACATCGTGTAATCGGTGAAGTGATGTTCAACGCTCCAAATCGACTGAAAGCCAAGGGGCTCAGCCTGAAGGGCGAGGTGAAGATCTCGCGCATAGACATCCCGATCAGGAATCTGTTCCCCGGGATTCTGAAAGATCACAGACATTCCGACGTGCATGGCATACCCCTTGCTGTATTCACGGCTCGAAGCCGTTACGCAGCCCCCACTGCGCTCTCTCTATTGTGCCTCATCACACAGCCCTCGTTCTCCGTTGGAGATGTGATTTACGATCGTGTGATGTCGTCAACATCACTTCCGACACGCCACGCCGACATCAGCATTGACGGCGAACGTCTGTGGGACACGATGCATCGTCTCGCAGAAATCGGTGCCACCGAGGCGGGAGGTGTGGCTCGAGTTGCGCTCACCGATGTTGACAAAGCCGGGCGAGACCAATTCATCGAATGGGTGACTGCGCTTGGATGCACCGTGCATATTGACCGAGTCGGCAATCTCTTCGCAAGGTACGAAGGAAGCGATTCATCTCGGTCACCAGTGGTCATCGGAAGCCACCTTGACTCACAACCAACAGGCGGTAAATACGACGGCGCCTATGGAGTAATGGTCGGCCTCGAAGTGCTCCGAGCGCTGCATGCAAACGACACCCGGCTTGCCGCTCCGGTAGAGGTCGTGTCGTGGACCAACGAAGAGGGCGCTCGGTTCCCGCCGGCGATGTTGGGCTCCGGGGTGTTCTCGGGCGACATCTCGTTAGAAGCCGGGCTCGGTTCAACCTCGATGCAGGGCGATGTTCTCGGTGAAGAACTCCTTCGAATTGGATACTCAGGGCCGGAGCTACCCGGTGAGCGACCAATCGGCTACTACCTCGAACCTCATATCGAACAGGGGCCGATTCTCGAAGAGGGCGACCACACCATTGGCATTGTGACCGGGGTGCAAGGTGTCCGTTGGTATGACGTGACGATCACTGGCCAAGAAGCCCATGCCGGGACGACTCCAATGGAACGGCGCAGCGATGCAATGGTCTCCGCGGCTCGCCTCATTACAGAGGTCGACAACATTGCCCGAAGGCGTGGCCCTGCCGGACGGTCAACGGTTGGTGTCGTTGAGGTCGAGCCTGGTTCTCGCAACACCATCGTCGGCACCGTTCGAATGACGGTTGATCTCCGGCATCCCGACGCTGACGTACTCGCCGAGATGGACGCTGAATTCAGAGAGTTCGTGACATCACTTCAGCCTCAGCCCGAGGTCGAGCAAATCTGGTATTCGGCGCCGATCGAGTTCGACCCAGAGATCGTGTCAGCTCTGAGAACTGCGGCCACGGATCAGGGCAAAGACCCGGTCGACATCACCTCAGGCGCCGGTCATGACGCGTGCTACATCTCGAAGGTTGCTCCAACCGGAATGATTTTCATTCCCTGCGCCGATGGGCTCTCACATAATGAAGCCGAGGCCATCACCTACGAACACGCGATTGCTGGGGCAGAGGTCACCCTCGCTGCGGTTCTGCAACTCGGTTCGTGACGCTCAGCGCCAACAGTCGCTCACGAAACCTTTCCATGTACTCATGTACTTGATGAACGTTTCTGAAAGTCCCTCATCAGCAAGGGTCTGAGCAGTCACCGGAACATGGCGCGGCGCGAACCCCGCATCGCGGCGTAGCAAATTCGGATAGTCGTGATGCAAAATCGCGACTCGCCCGAGGATCGCAATATCGACCCCCGCATCGATCACACGCTGTACGTCAGCGGGTTCATGGATTTTGCCGGCAACACCGAGACGGACATCGCCTCGAGGCAGTTCTGAGAAGATCTCCATGAGCGAGCGACCCTTATGTTCGTCTTCGTTGGGTTCTTTGAATGAATCCCACAGCGACATGTCGATGAAATCAACATCGCCAGAGTTCACGAGCCAGCCGTACACCTCGATGATCTCATTCATCACCATTCCGAAGCGTTCTGGCGAGAGGCGAACCGAGAGATGAAAATCTGCACTGCACTGCTCACGAATACCAGCGATGATTTCGAAGAGAAGACGAGCACGATTTTCTAACGACCCGCCGTAGTGATCGGTGCGATGGTTGATCTCTGACGAGAGGAACTGGCAGATGATGTAGCCGTGGGCTCCGTGCAACTGAACCCCGTCATACCCGGCGGTCTGTGAGCGAACCGCGGCTGCGATGAAGTCGTCACGAAGTTGCTCAACCTCGTCAGTGGTGAGCCCACGAGCACCCGTCTCTTCATCGTCCGATGGGCAGACCGGGGTCATGTTGTTCAGCGCTTCTGGCACACGATTGCCACCGTGGTGAAGTTGCACGATGGCAAGACTGCCGGTTGAGCGAATTTCCTCTGCCATCTTTGCCAAGGCTGGGATCTGATCGTCGCGACAGACTCCGAGCTGACCTGGGAACGCCCGACCGATTTCTTGCACATGAGCGGCTGCAGTCATCGTCATGCCGAATCCGCCATGGGCACGCATCGTCAGCCACTTGTGTTCCTCGGCGCTCAATGTCCCATCATCATGGCTTTGTTGATTCGTGAGCGGCGCAAGCATGAAACGATTCGCCATTGCTGGCCCGCGCAAAAAACTGACGGTGTCAAAAGGAGTGTTCACCTCCCGAGTTTGGCCGATGGGACACCACGCCGTCCCATCCGAAAGCCGATCAGAAGGGGCCGTCAGACATTGACATCACTATGTTGAATAGCGGCCGATGATCGAGCACCGCCTAGTTTCGACATATGCGCGCCGATGATTTCCCTCCAATTACCGATGACGTCCGCGAGGTCTGGTCACGATTCCCCAGCTGGGATCAACCGACCAACATGAACCTTCACATGGGTCTTATTGTTGAAGACATTCGCGCCGGTTACGCCCGGCTTCGCATGCCACTTAAGCCAGAAATCATGCAACCTGCCGGAATCATGCACGGAGGAGCCATCGCGAGCCTCATCGATACTGCAGTCGTCCCTGCAATCGGCGGGGTTGGAGTCGAGCCGACACGCATGGTGACGATCTCAATGAACATCAACTACATGGGCTCGATCAGCGATGAGGATGCTGTCTGCGAAGGGTGGATCACTCGTCAGGGACGATCAATCATCTTCTGCTCTGCAGAGGTGACTGGTGCGAACTCGGGCAAGGTGTGCGCCACCGGCACCCTCGTCTACAAGGTCTGACCCCAACAATTCACCTGTCGTTCACTCATGACAAGTTGAGTTCACACCCACACCATGCTTTTATGACCCTATGACTCGTGTTGGCATCAACGGATTCGGTCGCATTGGCAGGCTTTCTGCCCGTGCTCTCCGTGACCAGCCGTCACTTGAACTCGTCCACATCAATGAACTACACGGTGACGCTCAAACGGCTGCCCACCTCTTTGAGTTCGACACAGTTCACGGCCGCTACCCGGGTGTTGTGAGCAGCGATGGTGACACTTTGTCGATTGATGGGCGTGACATCACGTACTCCCGTGCCGCTACGCCTGGCGAGATCGACTGGTCTCAACTTGGAGTTGACATCGTCATTGAAGCAACCGGCAAGTTCAAAACGGTGTCGTCGCTCCAACCTCACCTCGACAACGGTGCAACTTCAGTGATCGTCGCTGCTCCAGTCAAAGATGACTCAGTCTTGAATGTCGTCATTGGCTGCAACGATGACCTCTACTCGCCGGCAACATTCCCAATTGCAACAGCCGCAAGTTGCACGACGAACTCAATTGCGCCAGTCGTGAAAACCTTGCACGAGTCGATCGGCATCGAACGGGGAACGCTGACCACAATCCATGACGTCACCAATACGCAGGTCATCGTCGACGCCCCCCATAAAGACCTTCGCCGAGCTCGCTCTGCGCTCAACAGCCTGATTCCGACATCGACCGGTTCGGCAACAGCGGTCACAATGATCATTCCTGAACTTGCAGGACGCCTCGACGGTGTCGCCGTGCGGGTGCCGATGCTCAACGCATCCCTCACCGACTTGTCGGTATCGATGATGCGAGACACTTCAATTGATGAGGTCAACAGCATTCTTCAACAGGCGGCTGATGGCCCACTCGCTGGCGTGCTCGGGTTTGAGACAAAGCCGCTTGTTTCAGCCGACTACGTGAACGACACACGATCAGGAATTGTTGACGCTCAGTCGACAATGGTCGTCGATGGCCGGTTCGTGAAGGTCCTCGTGTGGTACGACAACGAGTCCGGCTACGCACACCGTCTCGTTGAGCTCGTTCAACGTGCAGCAGATGGTTCATGAACCTTCGTAATTACATTCTGGTCACCGCTGGGTACTGGGTATTCACCCTGACTGACGGAGCGTTGCGGATGCTGGTACTCCTCCATTTCAACGACCTCGGATACTCGGCAGTTCAGATCGCTTTCCTCTTCCTCGCCTATGAATTCATGGGAATTCTCACCAATTTGCTCGGCGGTTGGGTTGGTTCTCGCCGCGGACTGAACGTGACACTCATCGCAGGGCTACTCACACAGATCGTCTCGCTCGCGGCGTTGAGTTTCCTCTCCGACGACTGGCCGGTGTGGTTTGCCGTCACGTTCGTGATGGTGCTCCAAGCCCTTTCAGGAGTCGCAAAAGACCTCACCAAGATGTCGTCAAAGAGCGCCGTGAAAGAAGTTGCGGGTGATGGAGGGTTGTTCCGACTCGTCGCCATCCTCACCGGCTCGAAAAATGCGC
Source organism: Ilumatobacteraceae bacterium (assembly GCA_023257035.1). GTDB lineage: Bacteria > Actinomycetota > Acidimicrobiia > Acidimicrobiales > Ilumatobacteraceae > Casp-actino5. Next base: position 9,498 of record JALRDI010000244.1, read on the forward strand.
TGAAAGGCGTGGGCTTCTTTATCGGAGCGGGGTTGCTGTCGTGGGTTGGATATGTCGCAACCCTGTGGTCAATGGTCGGAGCACTGGCCATCACGGTGATTGCGCTCTTGCTCTTCCTCAACGCTGACATCGGCAAAGCAAAGAAGAAAGCGCCCCTGCGGTCGATCCTGTCGAAGTCATCTGAGATCAATCGCCTCTCTGCGGCACGGTTCTTCCTCTTCGGTTCTCGCGATATTTGGTTTGTTGTTGCGCTACCGGTCTTTCTTGCCAACGAACTCGATTGGGCACATGAAGCAGTCGGGGCGTTCCTCGCGCTGTGGGTGATCGGTTACGGCATCGTGCAGTCGTCAGCGCCACGACTGTTAACGAGAAACGGCCGATCAACCGATGAGGTACGTGCAACTAGTCAATGGGGGCTCATCCTCGCGATCACCGCATCAGCTCTTGCCGTTGGTGTGGCACTCGACGTTGCCCGCACCTGGGTTGTAATTATCGGGCTGATCGTCTTCGGCGTTGTGTTTGCTATGAACTCTGCGCTGCATTCGTTCTTGGTGCTTGCGTACTCAAACGACGACGGCGTTGCGCTTGACGTTGGGTTCTACTACTCAGCAAATGCTGCCGGTCGGTTATTCGGCACGCTGCTTTCAGGAGTGCTGTTCCTGACTGGAGGCCTCACAATTGCATTGGTCGGCTGCGCCGTATTCGTCGCAATCACGTGGCTGTTGACATTGCGACTACCCGCTCTTCCGGCGCACACCAGCACAAGCCTTGCTGCAGTGAAGTCGTCGGAATAAACGAGA
>JALRDI010000248.1 GCA_023257035.1 Ilumatobacteraceae bacterium
CGACTGGTACATCATTCGCCACACAGGGGGCACGACAGGAAAGTCGAAAGGTGTTGCCTACAGCCATCGTTCATGGCTCGCCGCAGGACGCGACTGGTTCTACAACTTTCCGCCGATGGAGGCTGGAGATCGCTGCCTGCATGTCGGGCCGATCTCTCATGGTTCTGGCTATCTCTACACTCCAACGTGGCTGAGCGGTGGAACAAATGTGATGCTCGATCATTTTGATCCCGCAGCGACGATCGACGTCATGGAGCGAGAGAAGATTTCGTACATGTTTGCGGTGCCAGCCATGTTGAATGCGCTTGCTCGTGAACCGAGTTCTCGTTCTCGAGACTGGTCATCTCTTCGAGTTCTTCAAATTGGCGGTTCGCCGATCGCTGATGAAACTGCACTGCTGGGTCGTGAGGTATTCGGCCCGGTGCTCTTCCAGGGCTATGGCCAAACTGAGGCTGTGCCGGTCTGCATGATGGGTCCAGATGAGTGGTTCTCAGAGGTACCGGGTTCGAATCCGTTGCGTTCGACTGGTCGCGCTCTGCCCTTCGCTCTGCTCGAAATTCGTGACCCTGAAGATTCGTCGGTGAGTTTGCCGATCGGTGATGAAGGAGAAATCGCGATTCGTTGCGATGGGCAGATGACGGGGTTCTGGGAAAACCCCGAAGCGACTGCAGAGCGAATCACTGCCGACGGTTTCGTGCTCACTGGTGACATTGGGCGGCTCGACCAGAATGGATATCTCTACGTTCTCGACCGCAAAGACGACATGATCATTTCGGGTGGCTACAACATTTGGCCGGCAGAACTCGAGAACACCATCGCCGAACATCCTGCGGTGGTCGAAGTTGCGGTCTTCGCGGTTCCGGACGAACGCTGGGGCGAAACGCCGGCAGCAGTGTGCGTGCTCGCTGACGGCGATGCTGGTGACCACGACAAGTTGCGCAACGAAATCATCCAATTGTGTGTCGATCAGTTGGGTTCCTACAAGAAACCAGGTGTCGTCGAGTTGCAGACTGAGCCGCTTCCAAAGAGCCCAGTGGGCAAGGTCCAGCGTCGAACCCTGCGCGAACCGTATTGGCAGGGAGTCGATCGGCGAGTTGGAGGTGTGTGATGGGTGATGTGCTGTTGATGACTGACACTGCAGCGGAGAGTCTTCGTGACGAAGTTGCATCGTTTGCACCAGATCTTCAGATCCTCGAGCTCGTTGATGGAATCGACCTTTCTGAAGATGATCTCACGAGTATCACCCACGCTTTCTTTTCTGCCGACTGTTGGCCTGATCGCAGTACATCGTTCCTGAGAGCCTGTCTTGCTGCCCCAAACTTGCGTTGGATGCAGAGTGCTTCGGCCGGTGGCGACCATCCGGTCTTTGCAAAGTTTCAAGATCGTGGCGTGGAGGTGTTGTTCACACCGGGTGGTTCAGCTCCATCGATTGCACAGACCGTCATGATGATGTTGCTTGCGCTCGTTCGTGGCCTTCCCGAGTTGCTCGACGCTCAGCGCCGCCGGGCTTGGGAGGTGCGCTCAACGGTCGACGTTGGCGACCTTCGTGTTGGCATCATCGGAATGGGCTCAATCGGTGCAGAGGTCGCAAAACTGGTGGCGGTCACTGGCGCCGAGGTCATCGGCGTTCGACGGACTCCTCGCGGTGATGAGCCATGCGCAACGTGGCCTGATGCGCGCCGCGATGAGGTGTTGGCATCTTCTGATGTCATCGTGCTGTGCATGCCACTCACCGATGAGACTCATCATTCAATTGGTGATCGGGAATTCTCGATGATGAAACCGGGTGCCATCATCATCAATGTTGGGCGTGGCAACTGTGTCGATGAAGAAGCGATGATTTCGCATCTTGAGTCGGGGCATCTCGGTGGTGCAGGTCTTGACGTCTTCGCTGTGGAGCCACTTCCTGAGGAGAGTCCGTTGTGGTCAATGCCACGTGTACTTGTCTCGCCGCACTCATCAGGAACAACTGATCGATCAATCCGTCGGACTGAAGACGCGTTTATCGACAACCTTCGTAAGACACGACAGGTCTGAGCAACCGCTACAGAATCTTGTCGTCGGCAAACGCCAGAAGGGATACTCACCGCACATGATTTGGCACATTGCACTTCACGCCGACTGGCTACACGCCCAAAACACTGGTGAGTACCGCGTAAGCACCAGAGGAATGACGCTGGCTGAGGTGGGATACATCCACTGCTCAAAACCTGGGCAGATCGAAGGCGTGGCTGGCCGTTTCTATGACGACCTCAAAGAGCTGCTGTTACT
>JALRDI010000280.1 GCA_023257035.1 Ilumatobacteraceae bacterium
CTGTTCCCGCTTGCGATTGCCGGAATCGACCCACATAACGATGATCCCCGACGCGACAAGCCATATTTTGCGTGGTTGCTGCTGCTTGAAGCTGGGGTGATGGGATCGTTCCTCAGCCTTGACCTGTTCTTGTTCTTTGTGTTCTTCGAGATCGTGCTGGTTCCGATGTATTTCCTGATCGGTGGCTGGGGCTACGAGGGTCGCGAATATGCAGCGACAAAGTTCTTCTTGTACACGATGGCAGGTTCGGCATTCATGCTGGTGTCGATCTTGGCGACCGTATTCATCGCCCGCGATAACGGTGTCGGTAAGGTCACATTCGATCTCATTGAGTTGGCTGAGGGAGCAAACTTTGCGGCCTCAACTGGGCGATGGTTGTTCTTTGGGTTTGCGATTGCGTTTGCAGTGAAAGTTCCTATCTTCCCGTTGCATACCTGGTTGCCAGACGCTCACACCCAGGCCCCGACCGCTGGTTCGGTTGTGCTGGCCGGTGTGATGTTGAAATTGGGGACTTACGGTCTGCTCCGCTTCGGGCTGTATCTCTTCCCAGAGGCCTCGTATTGGAGCCGCTCGCTCTGGTTGACGTTGGCGGTAATCGGCATCATCTACGGAGCAATCGCGGCGACGATGCAGAAAGATCTGAAGCGCCTCGTGGCGTACTCATCTGTTGCGCACCTTGGCTTCATTGTTCTCGGCACCTTTGCATTCACATCGCAAGCGATCACAGGGTCGGTCATGCAGATGGTGAACCACGGTGTGTCAACCGGTGCGCTCTTCTTAATGGTCGGCATGATCTACGAGCGGCGTCACACCCGCGAGATTTCTCAACTCAAGGGCTTGCAACATGTTGCCCCAATGTTTGCTGCAGCGTTCACCGTGGTGATGTTGTCGTCGATCGGCGTTCCTGGGTTGAACGGCTTCGTCGGCGAATACCTCATTCTGATTGGTTCATTCCTCACGGCCCGCTGGTGGGTTGTGGTCGCGGCAACTGGTGTCATCCTTGCTGCTCTGTATCTGTTGTGGGCATATCAACGGGTCTTCCACGGTGAGCCCGACGAGGAGAACTCGACATTCGCCGAATTGCGGCTGAAAGAGGCGCTCGTTGTCCTTCCATTTATCGGAGTCATCATTTTCACTGGTGTGTATCCGAAGCCAATGCTCGAGCGAATTGAGCCAGCAGTGAATGCCTTGATTGAGCACGTCGAAGATCGAACTGATTTCGTCGAGCCACAACCGGCTGCACCAGTATCTGATGACCACGATGATTCGCATGGGGAGGAGGGCTGATGGTTGCTCAAGATCTCTTCGTCGGACCATCTGTTGATTGGTTTGCGCTATCACCGCACCTCGTGCTCGTCGGTGGCGCATTGTTACTGATGGTGGTTGGTGCTCTCACACCGCAATGGCCACGCGGCCTCATGGCGATTTCAACGGTTGCATTCACAGTTGCAGCTGCGGTGCTATCAATCTTCATTTGGAACGACATCGGAAGCAACGGAGCATCAACTGTCGTTGGCGGAGTGCTCGCTGTCGACAGATTGTCGATCTTCTTAACGTTTGCGATCCTTGCCGCTACTGCGTTG
>JALRDI010000101.1 GCA_023257035.1 Ilumatobacteraceae bacterium
CAGTACACGACGACAGGAAGCGTCTTATCGACGATGCGATTTTCGATCTGGGCCTCAAGATGACCCCGAGGGATGTGAATCACGCCTTCAAGAGCGCCTTCGGCGTACTCGTCGGGTTCGCGAACGTCGAGAACGAGGTGACCTGCGGCGATGCGCTCAGCTGCTTCATCGGTGGTGATTTCAACAATCTCGGCTTTTGCGGAACCAAGGAGGTCTCTAAACGTGGCCATGTCTAAATCCTACTGATTTGGTCAGGTATTGCCACCTGGAGCAAACATTTGCGGAAGAATGTCTCCAATCGAGCCCCGAAGCACCACATCTGCAATGCCATCCATCTCGGTCGGCTCCGCATTCACAATGATCACCTTCGCCCCACGCGACTTCGCCAACGGCACACAATTCGCCACGGGGTACACACTCAGGGTTGAACCGACAGCCACGAGGACGTCTGCTTGCTCACTGACCCGCATCGCTCGATCGATCACATCGGGAATCAATGATTGGCCAAAGCTGATCGTGTCACTCTTCACGATGCCACCGCAGTCTTCACATGCTGGGTCAAGGTCACCATCGCGCACCCGTTGCAAGGTTTCGGCCATCGGTCGGCGATCGCCGCATTCCCAACAGCGAGAGAACCAAATCGTTCCGTGAACCTCGATCACACGGTCGGCATCTGTCCCTGCCCGTTGATGTAGGCCATCAATGTTCTGAGTCACCACTGCATGAAGGCGACCACTTCGTTCGAGATCAACAATCGCCGCATGTCCACGATTCGGTTCGGCAGACCAGGCAGCAGCGTCTAGTCGCGATTGCCACGCAGCACGGCGCACCTCCGGGTCTTCGAGGTAGTAGGTGATATTGCTTGCTTTTTCAGCAGCTGGGTTTTTTGTCCACACTCCATTTGGACCACGGAAGTCTGGGATACCCGAGTCAGTGGAAATCCCGGCGCCAGTGAGCACGACCACGCGTTGTGCTCCGCTCAACATCACTCGGGCGTGTTCAAGTTGTCCGGGATCGACCGCTTCCATCTCTCTAGTGTGACGCACACTTTCAGAACGGACGAACCGGCCCCTCGATTACAGAGCCCACTCCCCCATGCCAATCGCAACAACGAACGACATCGTCAACTTTCAACCGTGGGCCATGCCAGCAGAACGAGAAGTTGGCCATGATCCGAGAAGTGCATACGTCGAAAACTTTTGGCTCAGCACTCTTGGACCTTCCGCAACCTGGATTATCCGACGGCTCGCTGACCATCTCGATGCTGAGCCAGACGGATTCACATTGGACCTCAACGATCTTGCGCAGTCACTCGGGCTCAGCAATGCCAAAGGAGCAGACTCCCCATTTGGGAGGGCGCTCCAACGGTGCTCAATGTTCAACCTCATTCGACCAACGAGAGGTGGTTACGACGTAAAACGCCGAATACCCGACCTCACCACACGCCAACTCGAACGAATGCATGATCGACTGCGCCGCAACCACGACGAGTGGGTTCAGCGCACGTGGACAACCGACCCCGTCCAAATTGAGCATCAGTTAGTAGCTGCCGGAGTCGACCGCCGAACTGCCGTTATCGCAGCTGCATCAGCGTTTAGGCCGACCAGTTCGTTACCGAATCAATGAGTAGGCGGGTTCCGAACCCGGTTGCACCCTTCGAGCGCCACGACTCATCGCCATCAACTTTCATCGGTCCAGCGATATCAAGGTGCGCCCACGGAACATCGCCAGTGAATTCCGAGAGGAAAATTGCTGCGGTAATGCATCCGGCGTACGGTCCGCCAATGTTTCGCATGTCGGCAACATTCGAGTCGAGAAGTTTGCGATATCGAGCCGACTCAAGCGGCATCTCCCAGATGGGCTCGCCGGTGGCCTCCGCGCTATCGGTCAGTTGATCGATCACCTTTGACCCGGTACCGAGCACGGCAGCAATATCTGGACCAAGTGCAGCCATGGCAGCTCCGGTCAACGTTGCAATGTCGATGATGGCATCGGGCTTGTCTTCGACCGCAAGCGACAAACCATCAGCGAGAATCAGACGACCCTCAGCATCGGTGTTATGAACTTCAACCGTCTTGCCGTTACGCATCGTGAGTACGTCACCCAGCTTCATCGCTGAGCCAGATGGCATATTGTCGGTGCACACGATGTAGCCCGTCACTTGCGTACGGCAACGCAGGTCTTTCAGCGCCGTCATCGTCGACAGCACCGCAGCGGCCCCAGACATGTCCATTTTCATCACGACATGGAATGCATCACTCGGCTTCAAACTGATTCCGCCCGAGTCGTACATCACGCCCTTGCCCACCATGATGAGGTGCGGCAGTGACGACTTCTTACCCTTTGCCTTGCCCGACGACTTGCCTTTCAGCGCAGCCTTGC
>JALRDI010000188.1 GCA_023257035.1 Ilumatobacteraceae bacterium
CTTATCCAACTCACGCTGCGGCTCAGGAATCGACGCATCACACGCCGCCATCAACTCCATCACCTTTTCCTGCCACTCAGCGTCACCCTCAAGAGCCTTCAACGCCGACACAGAAACAATCGGAGCATCATCACCAGGGAACTCATACTCATTCAACAACTCGCGGATCTCCAACTCCACAAGCTCCAACAACTCAGCATCATCAACCATGTCCGACTTGTTCAACGCAACAACAATGTACGGAACACCAACCTGACGAGCCAACAACACATGCTCACGAGTCTGAGGCATCGGACCATCAGTAGCCGCAACCACCAAAATCGCACCATCAACCTGCGCAGCACCAGTAATCATGTTCTTGATGTAGTCAGCATGACCAGGCATATCAACATGCGCATAATGACGATTCTCAGTCTCATACTCAATATGAGCAATCGAAATCGTAATACCACGCGCCTTCTCCTCAGGCGCCTTATCAATATTGTCAAACGACGTAAAATCAGCCAACCCACGATCAGACAACGTCTTCGAAATCGCAGCCGTCAACGTCGTCTTACCATGGTCAATATGACCCATCGTCCCAATATTCACATGCGGCTTCGTACGCTCAAACTTCGCCTTGCTCATGATGTTGCTTCCTTCTTGTAAGGGGTTTTCTATTAGTTGGTAGCGGCGATCGGGATCGAACCGATGACCTTCCGATTATGAGCCGGATGCTCTGACCTACTGAGCTACGCCGCCAAGGCTTGCCCCCGGCCGATCCGGGGATCGACCGTTTGGTCGAGCCCTCTGTGGGAATCGAACCCACGACACCAGCCTTACCATGGCTGTGCTCTGCCGACTGAGCTAAGAGGGCATTGGGCGCGGCAGAGCCGCGACCAGCCGGTGAGTGTACAGCCACAATGGCTGTTCCCACTACGAAGTAGATACGCTCCGCGAACGTGAGTTCTTCACCATCGCAACCCAAGGTCGTCATTCGTCGGGCAACAGTCGATGATGCTGCCGGCATTGCGGAGATCTATAACGCTGAAGTGTTGAATTTTACGAGCACGATGGACATGGTTCCGCGCACGATCGAAGAGCAACGCGACTGGATTCAAAGCCGTTCTGGGGCCTTCAGCGCGATAGTTGCCTGCGATCGATCGTCTGGAGCTGTCCTTGGGTTTGCCGCTCTGTCGAAATACAAAGATCGGGCTGCGTATTCAACAACTGTTGAAGACTCGGTCTATGTCGACCGCCAGCACCATGGTCGGGGAATTGGTCTTCAGTTGCTCTCGTCGATCTGCGACACTGCCCGCGAGGGCGGCTTCCACAGTGTGATCGCCCGAATTGAAGCGAGTGGCGAAGGTTCGCTCGCGTTGCATCGCTCGGTTGGGTTCGAACTACTTGGAATTGAACGACAGGTTGGCCGCAAATTCAATCGCTGGCTTGATGTCGCAGTTATGCAACTCATGCTCTAGACGCATCGAGCCGCTCGGAATTCTCCGAACGGCTCGAAACGGGGTTGGGCTGATCCGGTTATTGGCCGAAGCAGTCACATCTCTTTAGTTGGTGGGCCGGGGAGGATTTGAACCTCCGAAGGCAATGCCGGCAGAGTTACAGTCTGCTCCCTTTGGCCGCTCGGGCACCGACCCATATGTCGACCGAGAATGGTATCTGCGGATATTGCCAGCCACCCCTCCATGGGCGATTCCGGTACGGTATTTCTCATGCCAAGTTTTGATGTTGTCTCAGAAGTTGATGCTCAAGAGGTTCGAAACGCTATTGACCAAGCTCAGCGTGAGGTCTCAAACCGCTTCGATTTCAAGAACACCAATTCGACCATCGAGCAAAACGACATGGTCATCACCTTGCATACGGTGAGTGAGGATCGTCTCGCTGCGCTCAGGGTTGTGCTTGAAGAAAAACTCGTGAAGCGTGGCGTGTCGCTGAAAGGTGTCGACTACGGCGATGTCCAAGAGGCGACACAGAACACGGTGCGCCAGGTAGTGACGATCAAAGTTGGGATTTCGTCTGACAAGGCGAAAGAGATCAACAAGCTCATCAAGTCAGACGGCCCGAAGGGTGTGAATAGTCAGACTCAAGGAGAATCTGTTCGTGTCACCGGCAAGAAGCGTGACGACCTACAAAATGTGATCGCGCTATTGAAGGGTGCCGACATCGGCATCCCGTTGCAATTCAACAACTTCCGCGACTGATCAGTCGCTGCGATCAGTCTTCTGATGGCGCTTCAGACGCTCGGCGCTGCAATTCGTCAACGACACTCGCATCGGCCAATGTCGTCGTGTCGCCAAGGTTGCGACCTTCAGCGACATCGCGCAACAACCGACGCATGATCTTTCCTGACCGAGTCTTCGGAAGGTCAGGTGTGAAGAAGATCGCTTTCGGTTTTGCGATCGCACCAATCTCTGCAGCGACGTGATCGCGCAAGGTGGCGACATCAACATCTTGTCCACCGCGCAGAGTGACATAGGCAAAAATTGCTTGTCCAGTTGTTGGATCATTCGCCCCAACGACAGCTGCTTCTGCGACCGATGGGTGCGAAACCAGAGCTGATTCGACCTCGGTCGTAGAGATGCGGTGACCTGACACGTTCATCACATCATCAACACGGCCAAGCAACCACAAGTAGCCATCATCATCGAGTCGGGCACCATCGCCAGCGAAGTACGAACCATCGAAACGACTCCAGTAGGTATCGACAAAACGCTGAGGGTCGCCCCAAATGCCTCGCAGCATTCCTGGCCACGGGCGGGTGAGAGTGAGGTACCCCCCTCCCCCATCGACTTCGTTTCCGCCATCGTCAACGACGGCGATGTTCACTCCGGGCAGGGCAAACGTTGCTGAACCAGGCTTAGTCGTGGTGTAGCCAGGTAACGGTGAGATCATGATGCCGCCGGTCTCGGTTTGCCACCAAGTGTCGACGATCGGGCATCGTCCGCCACCGATGTGTTCGTGGTACCACATCCATGCTTCAGGGTTAATTGGCTCGCCGACCGTGCCGAGCAAACGGAGCGATGAAAGGTCGTGCTTTGCGGGTTCGTCAGCACCCCACTTCATGAACGTCCTGATCGCGGTCGGTGCCGTATAGAAGATGGTGACCTTGTACTTCTCGACGATTTCCCAGAAACGGTCATTGCCTGGGTGGTTCGGAACGCCCTCGTACATGACCTGTGTGGCGCCGTTCGCAAGCGGGCCATAGACGATGTACGAGTGGCCGGTGATCCACCCAACGTCGGCGGTGCACCAGTACACATCTCGGTCTCGGTGCAGGTCGAACACATTTCGGTGGGTGTACGCCACATGCGTGAGGTACCCCCCAGTGGTGTGCATGATGCCCTTTGGCTTGCCGGTCGTGCCTGAGGTGTACAGCAAGAACAGCAGGTCTTCAGAATCCATTGCTTCAGGTGGGCAAGAAGCATTGGCAGATGCCATGAGGTCGTGGTACCAGTAGTCACGACCGTCGACCATCTCGACTTCGTTTCCACCGCGTTGCACGACGACAACGTGTTCGATCGACGGCGTCTGGGCAACAGCCTCGTCAGCAGCAGGCTTCAACGGGAAGACTTCGCCCCGTCGGTAGCCACCATCCGCGGTGATCAACACCTTTGCTTCGGCGTCATTGATGCGATCAATGAGCGACTGCGACGAGAATCCGCCGAACACCACCGAGTGCGGAGCACCAATACGAGCACACGCGAGCATCGCAACGGCCGCCTCCGGAATCATCGGCAGGTAGATGTTGACGCGATCACCCTTCGCGACTCCGAGGTTCTTCAGCGCATTTGCGAACGTTTCGACCTCGGCGAGCAATTCGGCGTAGGTGATGGTGCGAGTGTCACCAGGCTCACCTTCCCAATGGATCGCCACCTTGTCACCAAAGCCAGCGCTCACATGGCGATCAAGACAATTCTCTGCCACGTTGAGCTTGCCGTCGACAAACCACTTCGCGTAGGGAAGATCCCATTCGAGCACCTTCGACCATGGCTGCTGCCAAGTGATGAGTTCTGATGCCTGACGAGCCCAGAACGCTTCGAGATCAGCAGCGGCCTCGTCGTGTAACCCACCATCGGCAACATGAGCGCCAGAGGCGAATTCGGCCGACGGCGGAAAGCGTCGGTTCTCATGCGACAGTGCGTCGATGGTCTCGTGGTTCTCTGTCATCGTTCCCCCTGTGACGTTCGAAGTACTTCAGACTCTACGACAACAGGGCTAGTTGATTCACTGCCGCCACTCAAGAACGAGGAACCCTCCGAGCCCATCAGGGTCTCGAAGCGCCTCTGCCTCAGAGATTCGTGAGCGCATTTTCAGCGCCTGTACATCAGGCCGAGCGGCATATTCTTCCCACACCCGACGACCTTCTTCGACCAGTTCAGACAGCCCGTGTAACTCGAGCCATTGTGCTTGTGAACGGACAACCGACGGCTCTGGAAGTTGATCAATCGGTACTTCGGTGGTGATGTCCTGTTCGCCAGACGCGACCAGATAGTGGCCGCCTCGCTCGTGCGCACGATACGTGCGAAGCCACTCACGCCAAGGCCGCTCAGCAAGCCCAACAGTCGTTGGGGTGAAATAATCCACTGTCGCCAGCACCCCGTTGAGGCGATCGAGAACGTCTTGCACCCACGCACTGGCTACATCAACGAGCGGCGCTCGCGCGCCATGAACTGCACTTGCCGGCAACATCGGTGGGCAGGGGTCAAACGGAGAACTCAATACTTCCTGCGCTCCTGAACTCGACGAAACGACGAATGCCTCCCGCCATCCTCCATCAAATACGGCGAGACGAAATGGCAGATTGTCGAGAAGTTCGTTTGCGAACACGACGCCCGTCAGCTCACCTCGCGGTAATTCCTTCAGTGAGGTGATGCCGGACGGATGAGATTCACGCTGTTGATCTGAGATCTCGATGGCGTGATAACGAAGCGCATCAGCGCACTCAAGATCAGCTGTCATGACCGAACGGGCAAGGGTGCCCGGCCCGGCCCCGACCTCATAGACATTGAATTCGACAGGTTGGCCGGCAGCGTTCCACTCGGAATCAAGAAAACGCGCAACAACTGCACCAAATAGCGGCCCTATTTCAGGGGAGGTGATGAAGTCGCCACGGCGGCCAGCAGACCCACCCGAGGTGTAAAAGCCGTTACTCCCATAGAGGGCGTCGGCCATGAACCGATCGAACCCGACCGGCGACTGCTCAGAGCCCGAGGGCACCGGTCAAGTCAGGAAGATCGGCGAACCGCAAGACGAGACCCGGCAAGATACCGAGCACAACGGTTCCGCCAGCGGTGATACCAAGTGCCAGCCAAATCGATGCCGGTGGCATGATAGGCGACGTGTCACCATCAGGTGCTGGCGACATCCAGATCTGACGAAGTACTCGCATGTAGTAGCCCGCTGCGATCACGGTGTTCACCGCTGCGATGATCGCCAGCACATAGGCCGAACTTGAACCAGCGTCGATGAGTGCTTTGAACGCCTGCAGTTTCGCAATCCAGATACCGAGCGGTGGGATACCAGCAAGCGAAGCCAAGAAGATTGTCATCAACACTCCGAGACCAGGAGCGTACGAAATGAGTCCTCCGAATGATGAGATCTCACCAGAGCGAGTCTTTCGAGCCACCGCGATGATGACGGCAAAGGCTCCGAGGTTCGAGAACGCATAGATGAGCAGGTAGATGACAACTGCTCGCAGAGCCGACTCAGCGGCACCCGTTCCCATCACGGCAAGCGTCTCTCCGTTTGCATCGATCGCTCCTTGGTGGGCGGCCGTATCGATGCCCTTGGCAAGCCCACTGACCACGGTGACTCCTGCTGCTGCCAGCCGGTACGTCCATGCCCTTGTCAAATCCTGCCCAACGCGTGTTGCTCGTCTGGACCCCACAATGGCCACGCGGGGCCCGTCGCCAA
>JALRDI010000304.1 GCA_023257035.1 Ilumatobacteraceae bacterium
CGGCCATCTTTGCGAAGAACACCGAGGCACCAAATGCTTCAGGGGCCTACGACCAGCAGTACGGGCGCATGTTTGGCTTTTACGCAGCCGGTATTCGTCAGGCGACGCCGGCAGAAGAAGTTGCTGAACTCATCCATCATGCGATTCACACAGACGCGCCGCAGTTGCGATACGCAGTGAGTTGGGCGTCAGAAGGCATCATCAACGGCAAGGCCAAGATGGGGCCGAATGATTGGGCCGAACTTGGCGCCATCGCCGACGACGAGGGTTACGCAGCTCGTTTCGGCGAACTCTTTGGCGTTGATATTTCTGCGGCTGAATAGCGAGTCGGTGTCACCCAAACAGGGTGACACCAAGAATGCCAGCAAGCACGATTCCGCTCGCAATGAATTCATTTCGGTGATGTCGTTGCTTCAGCCACACTCGTGAGACGAGGAAGGTGAGCAGTAATTCGAGTTGACCGAGTGACCGAACCTTCGCTGCAGTCTCCATGCTCATTGCGATCGCCCAAGCTGCGGAACCACCAACTGACATGGCCCCGACAGGCAACGTTCGTTTCCAGTGTCGAAAGATTGTCGAGAACGGATCGGGTTCTCGGACGCGAATCCAGATTCCGTTGACCACAGTCTGCGCCGTGTTCATGGCGGCAAGTGTGACAAGCCCGCGGATAAGTGCGGGATGGTCACCGAGGCTGGTCGAAGCCCATCGAATGCCAACGGAGGCAAGGGCGAACCCTGCTCCAGCAAGTACTCCTGCCTGCGCGGCTCGGTCTCGTTTTGTGATGAGTTGTCGAAGTGGCGTGTCAGACGGGCTCGCAAGCTTGACCACGCCGATGAGCACCGCGATGACAGAGACCCAACCCCACAACTGAAGAGGCTCACCGACAATGACGGCCGAGAACACCGCAACCTGAATGACTTCAGTTTTTGAATACACGGTTCCGATCGCGTAGTCGCGTCGATCAAATGAGGTGAGCAGTGCAATGGTTGCGACGATTTGCGCAATGCCGGCGCCAGTGACGATGAACCAAAAGCGCCCGGGAATCGCCGGCAGACCCTCGGCCGACAACCAGACAGCGAGTGCACACGCGGTAATCGATATCGGCGCGCCGAGGATGTAGCGCACATAACTTGCCGCATTGACGGAGAGGTCGGGACGAAGGCGCGCTTGTGCGGCGGTCCTCAGCGTTTGAAAGATCGTGGCGATGAAGGTGACGACGATCCACATGCGTGTACGACCATATTCAGTCAAGTGTCATTGCGTCTGAGTGGACGAAACGTGATCGGCTCAACTCCCGCCTCGCTCGCGAAACAGTCGCCGAAATACGCTCCGCGTAGAACACGACGTCTGCCCAGCGCAGCGTCAGACACGTAAGGGGGTAGTCACATGGTGTACGAAATCAAAGATCAAGATGTCACTCCACCAGAGCCGAATCCCGATGATCTCCGCTCTTCACGAAATGATGCGGCGGGCGCGTTTGCTATTGCCCTGCTGACCGCAGGGCTGATTGCAGCAATCATTTTCTTTCAGATTTTGTGAACTTCACTCGCGTTGGCTGACGGTGCAGACTCTCTCGCTGAAAAAGAAATGAGCCCGACCCAGTGTCTACGAAACGACACTGAGCCGGGCTCGAATTTTAGTTAGTGGGCAACGCCCGTCCTCTTAGGGGGCAATTCCCATTGCGAGGTCACCGACATCGAAGAATTCGTTGTCGATTGGTACCACTTCGCCATTGGAGAGCTGGCTGTAGACAACGCTCCGGTTGAACAGACGGGAGTAACCAGGAAGCCCATCGGTCCACTCTTGAGTGAAGTCGATGTTCGGCACCATTCCGTTGAGGTCGAGGTTGGTTGTGTTGCTCGCAGCTTCGAAGAACGAAGCAGCGGTCACTTCTCCCTCGATGGTTGATGCAATTTGGGCAAAGCCGATGTAAGCCGCCCAAGTTCCAAGACCACCGAGGCTGTTGAAGTCGTTTGCCTCTTGATCAATGTTGTTCTTCTCAAGTGCTGCGCGGTAGTCAGCCCATGGCTCGGTCGAAATATCTGGGTACATACCCGAGATGATGTTGCCATCGGTGACTTCCTCTGCTCCAACCGCCGAGATGGCGTTGAGGTTGCCCTGAGGACCGTACTGCTGAACGTCAGAGCCTGACTGCTGCATTGCGGTGTTCCAAGTGAGGAATGGTCCCTCTGACAACACGATGACCATGCAGTCGACACCGGTTGTTGCCTGGGCAACTTCGGCTGAGTAGTCAGGTGCGGCGTTCGGAATGATCATTACGTCATTGAACTCACGCCCATAGGCAGCGATCGCATTTTCCATTGGTGGCTGGAAGATTGCGTCGGCGCCTTCAACGATGACGGCGTTAATTGCCTCACAGCCATCTTCAACCGCCTGGCGAACCATTCCGACTGCGTACATCGGCTGGTTACCAATGTTGAACGAGTGCGGTGATGTCAGTTCCGAAGGTGAAATTGGACAGCAGGCACCGAACCATGTGATATCTGATTCTGAGATCACCGGCACGATTGCCTCTGCAAAGTAGGTGAACGAGCCGACTACTGAGACGACACCTTCTTCAACAGCGTCACGGGCGCAGGTCGCCGCAATCGCTGGGTCGAATTGTTCGTCACAGACGATGACTTCAAGTGGCCGGCCATTAATGCCGCCATTTGAGTTGATGTGATCTGCGGCAATTTCTGCAGCGATCTTGATGTTCTCGTACGTTGGGCCGTTGGCGTTCAACGTGGTGACCGTCATTACTTTGATGGGGTCACCTGACGGTGCCTCCGCCGCCGATTCTTCTGCGGCCGCTTCTTCAGTCGTAGCTTCCTCAGCTGGCTCATCGGCAGAATCACCGCCTCCACATGCAGTGAATCCAATACCGAGAATTGCCACGGCAGCGATACGCCGGACGACCCCCGAATTCTTTTTCAGAAAACTCATTCTCCCCCCTTTTGGTGAATGGTTAAGTGAGTCGCCTTATGCGACCTACCTAACGCGAACTCTAGACACCGCGAGGTGTCCGACTTCGTGTTGGAGATGCGATCTCTCTAATCTTCGATATGGGGCCGTCAAGCGATCTTGGCGACTAACCATGGCGCAGTCACATTGGGGGATGAAGGCGTGAACGAAGTTATTCGGTTTGCTTTGCTGGGGTTGGGCGTGGGCGCTCTGTACGCGTTTGCTTCGCAGGGGCTGATCGTCATCTTTCGTGGGACCGGCGTCCTCAATTTCTCGCTTGGTGCAACTGGAATTGCGGGCGTCTTTCTTCAATACGAATTGCAGTACGAGCGAGGCCAGAATTTCTGGGTGGCCTCGTTCTTCGGGGTCTTGCTGTCGATCACCTTGGGTGTTCTCACCCACTGGGTGATTCTTCGTCCACTTCAACGCAAACGAGCAAGCAACTTGATTCAACTTCTTGCAACGTTGGGCGTACTTGTCACCGTTCAGGCTGGGGTGGTCATCCGGTATGGGTCAAAGCCGCGGCAGGTCCCAAGTCAACTTCCGGTTGATCGCGTCACTCTCTATGGCGACGTCAGCATCACTGTCGACCGTCTCATTTTGTTGGCGATCGGAAGTTTTTCTGCGTTCTTGTTCTGGTTGTTGTATCGGTCATCAAACTTTGGAATTGAAACCGAAGCGGTCTCTGAGAATGAGCGCTCTGCTGCAGCCGTCGGAGTCTCTCCAAACAAAATCGCCGTTATGAACTGGGGTCTTGGTTCTGCTGCGGCTTGTATCGGTGGAATTCTCGTTGTTCCCGTCATGACGCTTCAAGTCACAGCGATGACGTCTCTCGTGCTTGCTGCGCTGGCTGCTGCACTCATCGCCGATTTCAAGTCGTTCCCTCTCGCAACTGCCGCTGGCTACCTGCTGGGAATGGGTCAGACGTTGATCAATCGGTTCTGGGATCAGCAAGGGGCGGGGCAGTCACTGCCATTCGTGATCATCATCATCATGCTGGTCTTCAGGGGGCGGACGATTCCGACACGAGATCACTATCTGAGACGTTTGCCAGCAATTGGAAATGGCCGGATGTCGTGGGACTGGACACTGTTTCTTGCTGGGGTGATCGTGTTTTTGATGTTGACGAAGGACACGAAGTGGGTTGATGCCCTGACGGTGTCGCTCTGCGCAGCAATCGTGTTGCTGTCGATCGTTGTGGTCACCGGTTACGCAGGACAACTCTCGTTGGCTCAGTATGCAATGGCTGGCTTTGGTGCGTGGGTGGCAGGGCGTCTTGTTGCGGTCTTTGAGATTCCGTTCTTGCTAGGACTCTTGGCGGGTGTGCTGGCGGCGGTACCGCTCGGAATGATTTTCGCTCTTCCAGCAGTGCGCACCCGCGGTATCAATCTCGCAATCGTGACCTTGGGACTAGGAACGACTCTCGAGCTCATGTTGTTCAACAATCGCAATTTCACGGGCGGAATTTACGGTACGCCTGTCGGTGATCCAAGCCTGTTTGGATATGAAATCAGTTCAATCCGCTATCCAGAGCGATACGGAATTTTCGTTCTCGCAATGGCCGTTCTTGCGGTCGTTGTTGTCGCCAATGTCAGACGTGGACGCAGTGGCCGTCGTCTCATCGCAGTTCGAACAAATGAACGTGCTGCTGCATCATTGGGCATAAATATCGCCGCCGCAAAGTTGTTTGCGTTCGCATTCGCATCAGCACTTGCTGCCCTTGGTGGCATCTTGCTTGCCTTCCGTTTGACCTCTGTTAGTTACCAGTCGTTCACAAACTTCACCTCAATCACATATGCGGGACTGTCGCTGGTTGGAGGCGTCGGCCATGTGCTGGGTGCGTTTGTTGGGGCCATGATGGCTACGGCTGGATTCAACCAAGAAGTGATGGAGTCGACGTGGAGCGGTGTTGGTGAGTATGTGCAGCTCATCAGCGGTATCTCCATTTTGCTGGTCGTGTTGTACAACCCAGATGGTGTTGCCGCAGAGTGGGCGCGAACCCACCGGGTCTTGAAACGAACGAAGAAATTCGGCGAGTCGTACTTCATCAAGTTGGAAGAAGTGTCTGAGCGTGTTGACGATCGTGCGAGCGAAAAGGTGCCAGCAAAGCGACTGGAGGTCGAAGACCTCACTGTGCAGTACGGAACAGTTACGGCTGTAAACAGCGTCGGCTTTTCAATTGAGCCTGGACAAGTAGTCGGTCTGATCGGGCCGAACGGTGCAGGAAAGACATCGCTTATTGATGCCCTCACCGGATTTACTGACACCGCTGCTGGCCGGGTGACGATTGGTGGCACTGATATCTCCAAGGGAAATGCAAATACCCGCGTTCATGCTGGAATGGCACGTTCGTTCCAATCCCTGGAACTTTTTGAAGACACAACGGTGTTTGAGAACCTGAGCGTTGCTGCCGACCCTCAAAATCTCTCCGCATACGTTCGAGATCTGGTGTGGCCAGTCATCCCGAAATTTGGCCCAGAGGTCGTTCGTGCAATCCAAGAGTTCAAACTTGACGAGGATCTCCATCGCGAAGTCAGCGACTTGTCGTACGGGAAGCGGCGACTACTGGCAATTGCCCGATCGGTAGCAATGCATCCGAGCGTGCTCTTGCTTGATGAACCAGCTGCGGGCTTGAGCTCGGTAGAAAGCGCCGAACTAGCTCGAGTTGTTCGACGACTCGCCGACGAATGGGGAATGGCGATCCTGCTCGTCGAACATGACATGAACTTTGTGATGGGAGTTTGCGACAGCGTTGTCGTGATTGATTTTGGCAACAAGATTGCTGAGGGAACTCCGGAAGAAATCCGAAATGATCCGGCCGTCATCGAGGCGTATCTCGGACAACAGTCCGACGACGACCTCGGAATTGAATCGAAGCAGCCGGTGGAGAGTGGGGTTACTCATGAGTGAGACCGTGAACTTCTCAGAGATGATCGCAGGCGACCCAGAAGTTGGGCAGTATGTACAGGCACAGTCGCCGTATCTGCTTGAGACCCGGAACCTTAAGGCTGGATATCTCGGCAGAGAGGTAGTTACCGGCGCGAATATCACGGTGAAACGTGGTGAAGTGGTTGCCCTGCTTGGTCCAAACGGAGCGGGCAAGTCGACCACGTTGTTGACCGTCGCTGGACAGTTACCACCGGTTGACGGAATCGTCATGTTGTCGAATGTTCCGACGTTTACTCCGATGTATCAACGGGTGCGAAATGGAATTGGTCTGGTTACTGAAGACCGGCTCATCTTCACCAAGATGTCAGCAAGAGACAACATCAAGATTGGAGGCGGAAGCGTTGAGCGGGTGCTCGAATTGTTCCCCTCGCTCGAGCCGAGGCTTGATATTCGAGGTGGCATGCTCTCAGGTGGCGAGCAGCAGATGATTGCGCTCGGTCGAGCGCTTAGCCGCAACCCAGAGCTTTTGCTCGCTGACGAATTGTCGTTGGGCCTCGCGCCGATGATTGTCGATCGATTGTTGAGCGCAGTTCGAACCGCAGCAGACGAGCAGGGCATTGGGGCTCTCATCGTTGAACAACATGCGCGGAAGGCATTGAAGTACAGCGACCGCGTGTACTTGATGTCGCGAGGAAGAATTCAGATGGAGATGACATCTGATGAAGCCCGTTCCCGCCTTGACGAAATTGAAGAGGCCTACCTTGCTGGCACCTCTGAATCTGAGGAAGACCATATTGAACGGCGCCGCCGAAAAGATGTGCGACAAGCATGGGGTCGTTTGAGGGTGAAAGAACGCGAGTTGCGCCGACTAAGCGGCACCCAAGTGTCACGCCGACGCACGGGAGAAGATGACCAAATTCTTGATGATGAGCAATATCGGCGCGACTCGCAGATGCGAATTCGCCGAGGACGTAAGTACTAATTGACTAGATAACAGGACACAGAAAGAAACGACATGGGCTACCGCACTGCTGATCTACCACCAGTCGATCTCGACGAATTTCCGAAGATCCCGTTCTTGCCGAGAATGAAACTCCTCCAGTTGCACTGGGTGGAAGCGGGCTTTGGAACGCCGAAACAAACGGCAATGTTCTACGTGTGGAAGATCTTCTTCTACGCGCTGTTCGGCTTGATCGTTGCCGCATCATTCACCGCTGGTCTTGAATTCAATGACATTGGCGGCTGGTGGGATGAACCAATCCTGTACCAGAAGTTGATGATCTGGACCGTCCTGATGGAGATCCTCGGGCTTGCTGCAACATGCGGCCCGATGGCGTTCCACTTTGACCCACCGATTGGTCAGAGTCTCTATTGGTGGCAGAACGACACGCTACGAGTTCCGCCGTATCCAAACCATGTTCCGTTGACCAAAGGCAACCGGCGCACGCCCTGGGATACGGGCCTCTACAAGCTCATCGTGTTCTGGCTCATCATGATGTTGTTCCTCTCGGGCGAACAAATCCCTGGATTGCCTGACGGGACGGCCGGCGTGATGCCGCGGTGGCCGTTCGTGGTCTACGCCGTCCTGATTTGTGTGATGGGGCTGCGCGACAAGTGTGTCTTCTTGGCATCGCGCGCTGAGCAGTACGTGCCGACAATGCTGGCATTTGCGTTCTTCCCATCCTGGGTTGACATGGTGGTTGCGGCGAAGATCTTCATTGTCATCGTGTGGATGGGTGCCGGTATTTCAAAGTTCAATCATGGTTTCTCTTCGACCGTGTCGGTGATGATCAATAACACTCCGTGGAATGGGTCTCGCAAGCTTCGAATGGCGACGGTAAGGGACTACCCGAATGATTTGCGACCTTCGAAAGCAACTCACCTCATTGCGCATATTGGTGGCACCACCTGCGAGCTCGTCATGCCGCTCGTGCTGCTGTTCTCGCCATGGCCATGGTTGACATGGATCGGAATCTTGTCGATCTGGGCGCTTCACACATTCATCATTTCCACTATTCCGCTTGCGGTCCCGCTCGAATGGAACGTCTTCTTTATTTTCTGCACCGGTTTCTTGTTTGCAAACTTCCCTGCGGGTGACGGCTGGGGTGTTGGCGATATCGAACCGCTCTTGCTGATTCCTGTGCTGGTCGTTGGACTGTTTGGAATTGTGTTGGGAGCGTTTTGGCCTCAGTATGTGTCATTCCTGATTGGGATGAAGCAGTACGCCGGGAACTGGGCGTCGACAACTTGGGCATTCGTTGACAAGGAAAAGGAAGATCGCATTAACGAGCGCATCGTGAAGGCAGCTGATAATCAGATAGACCAGATCATCCCGATCTTCGGCAAGGAAATCTCTGAGGTGTTCATTCAGAAGGCGATTGCGTTCCGCATGATGCACCCGATGGGGCGTATGCACATCACCCTTCACATGCGACACAATGATGACATGGATACGAGAGTTCTGCGCGAAGGAGAGTTCCTAGGCAACGTGCTTCTCGGCTGGAACTTTGGCGATGCACACTGCAACGATGAGCGTCTCATTGAGGCTGTCCAAGAGCGGTGTAACTACGAGCCCGGCGACCTGCGTGTTGTCTTCACCGAGTCGCAGCCGTTGTTCTCAAAGAAAGTTCAATATCGCGTCATCGATGCTGCGCTTGGCGTTGTTGAAAAGGGTTGGTACCACAACGATGACGCGTACCACACGCAGCCATTCCTTCCGGACGGGTTGGTTCCTCATGTCATTACCTGGCAGCGCGAGGGGTACACACCGGTTGGTGACGCCTATCCAGGTGATGGTGGACGAGATACGAAAGGCGAGGGAATTTCCCTCGTGACCTCGTAACAGAATGTCGACCGCGATCGTCGTTGGCGGTGGCCCAAACGGGCTTGCTGCTGCGGCTCGCATGGCTCGCGCTGGTGTCGACGTCACGGTGCTCGAGGCATCGGAGACTGTTGGCGGCGGGGCTCGCAGTTCGGAGTATCTCGCTCCTGGGCTGCTGCATGATCATTGTTCGGCAGCGCACCCGATGGCGTTAGCTTCGCCATTCTTCAAAGATGTCAACCTTCCTGGGCTTGAGTGGTGCGCTCCAGAAATCGATTGTGCCCATCCGCTCGATGATGGTTCGGCTGGCGCGTTCGCGAAGTCGTTCGACACAACCGACGAACTGTTAGGAGCAGATGGACGACGTTGGCGACAGATGTTCTCATCGACGGCGAATCGATTTGATGAACTCTTTACTGACATTTCTCAGCCAGTTATCCGCCTTCCGAGGCATCCATTCACGCTGGTGAACTTTGGTGTGCGGGTGCTTCCGCCTGCAACCGTGCTCGCTCGTGCATGGAAGTCAGAGCAGGCGAAAGCGCTGTGGGGAGGGGTTGCGGCGCACGCATTCTGGCGTCTTGACAGGCCGCTCACCAGCGCAGTTGGCGTCACGCTGACCGCTGCTGCTCACGCTCACGGTTGGGTCGTCGCCAAAGGTGGAACTCAGAAGATTGTTGATGCTCTCGTTGCTGACATCATCGTCCACGGAGGAAAGATTGAGACGAACTGCCGGGTGTCATCTCTAGATGAGTTGCCGGCTCATGACGTGTTGATGCTTGATGTTGTGCCGGCGACAGCACTCGAAATTCTTGGTGATCGACTTCCCTCACGAGTTGCTCGTGCATATCGATCTTTTGCTCACGGTCCCGGAGCGTTCAAGGTTGACTTCGCAGTTGAAGGTGGAATTCCTTGGGCTGCCGAAATAGCGCAGCGCGCCGGAACGGTTCATGTCGGAGGGTCGTTCGAAGAAATCGCCGCAAATGAGCGGGCAGTTGTCGACGGCAACATGCCATCTTCACCGTTTGTTCTCGTTGGCCAGCAGTATTTGGCAGACCCGAGTCGGTCTTCCGGCAATGTTCATCCGGTTTGGGCGTACGCACATGTGCCTCACGGATATGCCGGTGATGCGACAGAGGCAATCGTGACTCAGATTGAACGCTTCGCGCCCGGTTTCAGAGATCGAGTCGTTGGAACGGCAGTTCGATCGACGACTGAGATGTCGCGCTACAACGAGAACTTTGTCGGGGGTGACATCATTGGTGGCGCGGGCTCACCCCTTCAAACGGTCTTCAGGCCTCGGGTGAGTGCGAACCCCTACGCAACCGGCATTCCAGGGGTGTACCTCTGCTCGTCATCGACGCCTCCTGGTGCAGGTGCACACGGAATGTGCGGCGCAAACGCCGCCGATCGAGCACTTGCTGGGCTCAAATAGTGCCGAGCTGCAAGAGCGGAACGGGAGGGATTTGAACCCCCGGACCCCGTAAGGTCTCTTGTTTTCAAGACAAGTGCATTAGGCCGCTCTGCCACCGTTCCGTCTA
>JALRDI010000005.1 GCA_023257035.1 Ilumatobacteraceae bacterium
GGCGATGAGCTGACCTGCGGCTCGGAGACCGCCAAGCAGTGAGTACTTGTTTGCGCTCGACCAACCGGCAACAAGAATGCCGATCACCGACACCGACCCGATGGCGAGCGCATAAAACACCCCAGCGGAGAAGTCGGTGAAGAGAGCATCGGGCCCGAATGGAACGACGACGACGAGCAAGAACGTCGACACCAGCACGATGACCGGAGCCAACTTGTAGATCTTCGCATCAGCGTTCTCGGGAATGATGTCCTCTTTCTGCAGCCATTTGCCGACCTCGGCAAGCAACTGCATCGAGCCGTAGGGCCCAGCTTCCATGGGGCCAAGACGGCTCTGCATGAACGACATCATCTTGAACAAAAAGAGGTAAACGATCGTGCCAGCGGGCAGCAAGACGGCACCGATACCGCCGAGCACCCGGAGCAACGACTGACCCCAGTAGGGAATTTCAAGAGCGATGCTCATCATCAGCGATCGATATCTCCAAGGATGAAGTAAAGGCTCGCCAGGATCGTGATGATGTCGGGCACGTACACACCCTTCAACACCCACGGGGTGATTGAAATGTTGTTGAACGATGCCGAGCGAATTTTCACCCGGAATGGTCCAAGGTCACCCTTTGAGACCACGTAGTACCCCATCTCACCGAGCGGATTCTCAGTTGACACCCATGCTTCGCCCTCAGGAACCTTGATGATGCGAGGCACCTTCGTCATGACCGGGCCGGGGGGCAGGGTTTCGATGAGTTGATCGACGATCTTGGTTGCCTCACGAACCTCTTGGAGGCGAATCCAGCATCGGGCCCAAGAGTCACCGTCTGGGTGCGTCCACACCCGGAAATCGACCTTGTCGTATGCCAACGGAAGTGACTGGTCTCGGCGGAGGTCCCAGTCAACACCTGAGGCTCTCAGGTTCGCTCCTGACAACCCGTACTGGCGGGCAACATCAGCGGGGATCACGCCGATTCCTCGAGTGCGACTTTGGAAAATCTCGTTTCCAAATAGAAGATCTTCGATCTCATCGCAGAAATTGCGGAGTTTCTTCATGACCTGACGGGTCTCGTCAAGCCAGCCCTTTGGAAGGTCGTCCTTTAAACCACCAATGCGGTCAAAGTTCGGGTGGAATCGACCACCGGTTGCGCCCTCGATGAGGTTCAATACATATTCGCGGTCTCGGAACGCCATGAAGACCGGAGTCACCGCACCCATCTGCACGCCAAGGTCGCCAAGGAACAAGCTGACGTTTGCGATTCGTGACAACTCGAACAAAATCGTTCGGATGTGCTGGGCGCGAGGTGGAGCTTCAATGTCCATCAACTGCTCAGCAGCAAGGATGAACGGCACCTCGTTTGCGAACGAACCCAGCCAGTCGATGCGGTTAATCAGCGCAGTGACCTGCGGGAAGGTGCGAACCTCGGTCAACTTTTCGTAACCACGGTGCATGTAGCCGGCTGAAGGCTCAGCCCAGACCACCTGCTCACCGTCGAGACGAGCGATAATGCGCAACGTTCCGTGAGTTGCTGGGTGCTGAGGCCCAATGTTGAGGGTCATGCCCTCAGTTTCAAGCTCAACATTCAGGCGGGCATCCGCCGCTTGCGCGGCGATATACGACAGCTGCTGGCGTTCGGACAACATCGTCATGAGTCATCTCCCTCATCATCATCTGATGCTGGCATTGGCTCTACATCAACAATTCCAGGCCATGGCTTCACGAGTCGCGCCAACAATGGGAAATCTTTGCGCAACGGGTAGCCCTCGAAATCGCCCGGCAGATACATATTGCGGAGGTCGGGGTGTCCATCAAAGTGGATGCCGAACATTTCGTGCGTTTCACGCTCGTGCCAGTTCGCTCCGGCATACACCGGAATCCAAGTTGCGATCGAGATCGAACCATCTGCAGATTCAGGTAGATCAGCCTTGAGGGTCACGCTGACGTGCCGGCGAGTGTCGGTCACACGGGCCAACATCTGGAAGCGAGTGTCGCCTCCGGCGTAGCCCTGACGAATTTCATTGGCCGACGGATCTTCTTCGACTTCTTCAGTTGGATCGTTCTCTCCGTCGCCGAATGGCGATGGCATCCAGTCCATTGCTGAGAGGAAACAGAAGTAGTCAAACCCTTGAGAATGAAGGGCTTCGCCGGCAGAACGCCAAGCCTCAGGCGTGACGCGAACCCACAGGTCTACACCGGGAATTTGGTGGACATCAACGACGGCGTCACCCAACTCTGCCCGCAGTTTTGCGACGATGTCATCACGGAGTTCGTCAACAACCGGCGTTGCTTCACCGGTCTCGGTGTCACTCAATTGGGCCACCCCCGACAACGATTGGCTCGCTCTCGCGGACGATTGGCTTGAAGCCTTCGCCACGCCAACGGGCGCCCATATCTTCGTGCTTAATGCGTTGCTGCAACAACACGACACCTTCAAGAAGCGCTTCAGGACGTGGCGGACATCCGGGGACGTACACGTCAACAGGAATGATCTGGTCGACACCCTTTGTGACTGAATAGGAATCCCAATACGGGCCGCCGCAGTTGGCGCATGAGCCCATCGAAATTACGTACTTCGGTTCAGGCATCTGCTCATACAAGCGCTTTACCGCAGGAGCCATCTTGTCGGTGACTGTCCCAGAGACCACGACAAGATCAGCCTGGCGGGGGCTCGCAGGCAACGGGATCACGCCGAGGCGCATCACGTCATAACGGGGCGAGCCGAACGCAGCTCCCATCTCAATTGCGCAGCATGCGAGGCCCCACTGGTACACCCACATTGAATATGAGCGACCAATATTGAACAGTTTTGTAAGTGGAGCCGGCAAACGGCCACGGTCGACTAGACCCATCGAAGAAGTCCTCGCTTCCAGGCATAGACAAGTCCGTCTAGCAACAACACGATGAACGCAAGCATCGTGACAAGTCCGAATGTGCCGTACCGCTCGATGGCGGCAGCCCATGGGAAAATGAACACGGCCTCAACGTCAAAAATGACGAAGAGCAATGCGAACACGTAATAGCGGACCTGGCTTTGAGACCATCCGAGTCCTACCGGATCAACACCAGACTCATAGGCGAGGAGTTTCTCCGGAGAGGGTCGGGAGGGCCGGACAAGCGCCGCAATGCCAAGCAGAAGACCTGCCAACAGCATCGCCGCCAGTCCGAACCAGACAACGTTGAGGTAATCGCGCAGAAATAGCGACATCGTTTGACAACGTTATCAGTCGGGCAACGCCATATCCCAAACCCTATGGTGTGCACCTGTGCATCAATCTTCAGGCCACCGGGTTCTTCCCCTCATTTTCGCGGTGACACTCACCGGCATTATGGGCAACAGTCTTGTTTCACCACTGCTTCCAGACATCCTCGACACCTTTGATCGGTCGGCAGGATCTGCCGGCCCACTCGTTGCCGCAGCATCAA
This sequence comes from Ilumatobacteraceae bacterium, assembly GCA_023257035.1. GTDB lineage: Bacteria > Actinomycetota > Acidimicrobiia > Acidimicrobiales > Ilumatobacteraceae > Casp-actino5. The sequence continues at coordinate 3,415 of JALRDI010000005.1, forward strand.
TGCCTGGAATTTTCCTTGCCCCGATCATCGGATTCGCGGCCGACCGGTGGGGTCGGCGACCGATCCTCACGACGTGTCTCATCATTTTCGGGACGGGAGGACTTCTCACCGCAATCGCACCCAGCTTCGCAGTGCTCGTTGCAACCCGATTTTTTCTTGGAATCGGGTCAGCCGGCCTCATCAACCTCGGGGTCGTTCTCATCGGCGACCACTTCGAAGGCGAAGAACGCACAAAATGGATTGGCCGAAACGCTGCAATGCTCACCGTTGGACTCGCGATCATCCCCCTCGTCTCAGGTGTGATCGGAGAATTCTTCAGTTGGCGTGTCGCCACGGTCGGCTACGGATTCGGTTTCATTAGTGCCGCCTACGCATGGAAGACCCTCCGCAATGAACCGACACGATCACCACAACCATTGAAATCTCAACTCTCTGGGGTCGGCACGGCCATGAAGACTCCCGTTATCGCAACCACGATCCTGGTTGGAACTATCTCGTTTGCCGTCGTTTTCGGAGTGTTTCTCACCGCGATGCCAAATCACCTCGAAACACGATTCTCAATGACGTCGGGATGGCGTGGATTCATGATCAGCGTCCCGGCACTCTCATCTGCGCTCGTCGGTTTCAACCTTGGCCGTATCCGTAAAAGAGTCAATGTGAGGTGGGCCCTCGCCGCAAGCTCATTCGCATGGGCGATTGGCATGTTGTTCATCGGCTGGGCACAGGTAATCCCGCTATTGCTACTGGGGACGCTCTGCTACGGCCTTGGCGAAGGTGCTCTCATCCCAAATTTGCAGGAAGTTGCGATGAGCGAAGCACCGCAAGAGCACCGAGGAGCAGTGGTTGCGACATGGGTCGGATTTGCCCGGCTTGGCCAAACCATTGGGCCACTGCTCGCCGGTGCGGTCCTCAGCGCTTCCGGCGCGCCAGCGGTTTTCGTTGCGGGAGCAGTCGCATCAGCACTTGCTGCCATCATCTTCATCTTCGGACCAATTGGTCGTCAGGCGACAACTGCTCAATGACGCTCCAGTCAGCCTGCAATCGCTAATCGTTCTACGCTTCCAAGATGGCATCGATCGCAGCGCCCCCAGAATTCCAGCACACCTACGCGCGCTTGCTACCGACTCTTGCGACGAGTTGGAAGGCCGACGAATCATCTGACCCACGACTGATCATCTCCAACAATCCGCTTGCTGAACACCTCGGTATCAACCCAGCGTGGCTGACCAGCGATGAAGCACTGAGCCTTTTTACGGGAAACCAAGCAGCCAATAATCCGGAGCGCTATGCCCTCGCCTACGCCGGTCACCAGTTCGGCTCGTACTCACCTCGCCTTGGTGACGGGCGGGCTCTCCTCGTCGGTGAGTTCATTGACCCGCAGGGCCAACAGTGGGACCTCCACCTCAAAGGGTCAGGCAGAACACCGTTTGCTCGAGGGGGCGACGGCAAAGCAACTCTTGGACCAATGCTGCGCGAGTACCTCATGGGTGAAGCGATGGCTGCGCTCGGGATCCCGACGACACGTGCTCTTGCCGTCGTCACAACTGGTGATCTCGCAATGCGAGAGCGGCCACTTCCTGGGGCAATTCTCGTGCGTGTGGCGGCCTCTCATCTTCGAGTCGGAACGTTTCAATATGCGGCAGCACTAGGAGAGATTGACGACCTCAAAACGCTCGCCGATTACGCAATCGAACGGCACTACCCCGAATTGGCCGAGGACAACGACCGCTATCTCAAACTCCTCAACGCAGTCATCGAACGGCAAGCCAGCCTCGTCGCCGAATGGATGCTCGTCGGCTTCATCCACGGAGTGATGAACACCGACAACGTCACCATCTCTGGCGAGACAATCGACTACGGGCCGTGTGCATTCATGGACGTTGTCGACCCTCAAACCGTGTTCTCAAGCATTGATGAAGGTGGCAGGTACGCATACGGGCGGCAGCCATCGATCGCCCAATGGAACCTCGCCCGATTTGCCGAGACGCTGCTGCCGCTAATTGCGACCGACCCCGAGGACGCCATCGCGCCAGCAACTGAGGCTCTTGAGGAATTCCCAAACATCTTTTCTCGCTACTGGCACGACGGGATGAACCAACGTCTCGGGCTCTCGACGACCGTTGATGGTGATGATGACCTCGCGAACGACCTCATTGCGTTGCTGCAAGAGCAGCGACTCGATCTCATCTCAACGATGCGTTCACTGAGCGATCATCTGCGTGGCCACGACATCGGGCTCGGTGAATGGACCACCCGCTGGGACACACGGTTACAACTCGAAAAAGCTTCTTGCGAAGAACTGATCTCACGGCTAGAGGCTGCAAATCCGATCTACATACCGCGAAACCATCTTGTCGAAGAAGCCCTCTCCTCCGCAGTCGCCGGTGATCTCAGCAAATTCGACGCTCTTCTTGAACGGGTAACACACCCATACGAGCGTGTCGACAACGCTGAGCACTATGCGCAACCCGGTGACCCAGGTCCTGGTTACCGCACGTACTGCGGTACCTGAAGCGACTTAGACAGCGAAGCCAATCGATTTCGTCTCGAGGTATTCCTCGATGCCATCGTGAGAACCTTCGCGACCAAGGCCAGAATCTTTCATGCCACCGAAGGGCACCGACGCAGAGGTCGGGTTGACATCATTCACGCCGATAATGCCAAATCTCAAGCCCTCAGCTGTTCGAATCGCGGTCGAGATGTCATTGGTGTACACGTAGGCCGCAAGGCCATATTCGGTGTCATTCGCGAGGCTGACGACTTCCTCAACACTGCCGTAGGTGATGATCGGTGCCACCGGGCCAAAGGTTTCCTCGCGGTAAATCGTCATCGAATCTGTCACGCCACTCAGCAGCGTCGGCGCGAAGAAGTGGCCTGAGGCAAACTCGCCGTCAGTGAGTCGATGGCCGCCAACAAGAGCAGCTGCGCCCTTGCCCACCGCGTCATCAACCTGCGCTTCGACTTTTGCCACTGCGGCCTCGTTCACGAGTGGGCCAACACCAACACCGTCGGTAAAGCCATTCCCCGCATTCACTTTCGCAACACGCTCGACCATCGTTTCGGTGAAAGCATCAGCATGCTGCTCAGAGACATAGAGGCGGTTTGGACTGATGCAAGCTTGACCCGAGTTCAAGAACTTCAACGCAGCTGCTCCCTTCGCCGCACGAACCGGGTCAGCATCTGGGAACACGATGAATGGGGCATGACCGCCAAGCTCAACAGAGACGCGCTTCAGATTGGCTGCGGCCTGACCCGCAAGCATTCGTCCTACAGGAGTTGAGCCAGTGAAGGTGATCTTGCGAACACGAGGGTCAGAAGTAAAGACGTCACCAATTGGCTTCGGGTTCTTTGCGGTCACCATGTTGATCACCCCAGCAGGCACACCTGCCTCAACAAACACATCAAAGACCGCTTTAGCGCACAACGGTGTGTCTTCTGCTGGCTTCAGCACCAGGGTGCATCCAGCGGCAAGAGCCGGACCCATCTTGCGGGTCAGCATCGAGATCGGATAATTCCACGGTGTCACCATCGCAACAACCCCAACTGGCTGACGCAGAATGAGGAAGCGCTGATCGGCCCGTTGCGAAGGCAACCACTCCCCTGCGACACGTGTCGCTTCCTCGGAGTAATACCGCAAGAAGTCAGCGGCGTAATTCACCTCGTTACGGGCGGCCTTCAACGGCTTACCTTGCTCGCGCGTCATCAACTCTGCAAGTTCGCCTGCGCGGGCGGTCATGATCTGCCACGCCTTCAACAAGATGTCAGATCGCTCACGAGCAGTTGTCGATGACCATTGGGCAAATGCTGCATCTGCGGCCCCAATTGCGCGCTCAGCGTCGACTGTGCCGCCATCGGGCATTGAACCGATGACCGCACCCGTTGCAGGATCGGTTACATCGAATGAGGTACCACTTGAAGATTCACACCACTCGCCATTGATGAACATGAATGCGACCCTACCGAGCAAAGACAACGAGCGAGAACTTCGTGCCTTATGGCATCGCAACGACAAGCCATGAACTTGCCGTGATCACCAGCATGAGAACTGCAAGCTCAACTGCAATCGACTGACGAAAGCTCAACTGCGAGTCACTCGACTCGATCCGCGGAACAACGCGCCAATGATGGACGGCACCGATTACTCCTGCTGTTGCCACCGCCAAAAGTTTCACCATCAGCATCCGACCCCAGGTTGAATCGGTGAGCGATGAGATGCCGTCGATAATCATCAGCATCATCACGACTCCACTCAACGCAACTATCGCAACCGTGCCAACGAGAACCTTGGCCGTCCTTCGGGCAACCGTCGCCAACCTTTGTCGGTCCACTCTCGCAACAAGGACAAGTCCAAAGACCGAACCGACCCAAATCATT
>JALRDI010000061.1 GCA_023257035.1 Ilumatobacteraceae bacterium
ATTTCATCCTGGTGTCGGGCGCTCTTAGCGTGACATTTATTCCGGTTTTTAATCAACGGCTAGCTAGCGGCAATAAGCGATCAGCCTGGGAACTTTCGACTAGCGTATTGAATTTGATGGCCTTGGCAACACTGATTGCAAGTATCTTAATTATGATCTTTGCCGAGCCGCTGGTTGCTTATGTTGTTGGTCCGGGACTCGATGAGTCGGGTCGAAGTTTGGCTGTGAGTTTGATGCGCGTTGTAGCAATCAACCCATTCTTGTTTGCGGTGGCGACGGTTATTTCTAGTATGCAGCAAGCGGTCGGTCGATTTTCTTTTTTCGCCCTGGCGCCCACAATTTATAACATCGGAATTATTATCGGAATCACCGTATTCACTAACGGCATTAGTCTGTTTGGCTGGCAGGTGTTTGAAGGTGGCATTATGGGCGTGGCTCTGGGCGTGGTACTTGGGTCGATCCTGCAGCTGCTCGTCAGTGTGATTGGACTTACGGGTATGGGATTTGACTATCGGTTTAAGATTTATTGGCGCAACAAGGGCTTCCGAAAAGTGCTGTCGCTATTGCCGGCCAGATCGCTTGATCAAGGCATCGACTATGTTAATAGTATTGTCGAGACAAATATTGCCTCTCGAATGGTTGCCGGAACGGTCCGTGCCTATCAGCAGGCGATGACGCTCCATATGGTGCCGATTAATTTGATTGGCGTGGCAATTAGCACGGCGGCTTTTCCAAAAATGAGCGAGCGCTTGAGCCAGGGTAGGCCGGACTTGTTTAGGCAAGAATTCCAGACAGTGCTTCGGGTGATCGACCGTCACCCGGTGCTGGAAGTTGAGGTGCTTCAGGCAGCAACTCAGGCAGGCGAACAGATCGCGAATCTCTATCCATCTATGACAGCAGCTCACGGCGGAGGCACGTTCTCAGAGTTCGACATCGACAAACTCGACGGTCTTGATGTTGTGTTCTTGGGGCTTCCTCACGAAGCATCGATGGAAATTGTCCCTAGTCTGTCGAACCGCGTTGGCCATGTTGTTGACCTCAGCGCAGCGTTTCGTTTGACTGACGCCTCGCAGTATCCGATGTATTACGGGTTTGACCACGATCAGCCTGAGGCGCTTGCCAAAGCGGTGTATGGGCTTCCCGAGTTTCACCGAGATGAACTGCTTGAGGCGTCTCTGATTGCAACCCCCGGTTGCTACGTGACTGCTGCGATTCTCGCTGTCCGGCCGCTTGTCGACGCTGGACTCATTAGTTCGGACACGGTGATTGTTGATGCAGCGAGTGGCGTGACTGGGGCTGGTCGTAAGGAAGATCTCGCGTACTCCTTCACGACAGTTGACGAGAACTTCACTGCCTACGGTCTGCTTCGGCATCGGCACACCCCAGAGATGGAGCAGGAAATCGGCGCACGAGTCTTGTTCACGCCGCATCTCTTGCCGATGAATCGGGGCATCCTCGCCACCTGTTATTCGACACCGGCTCACGACGGCGCAAGGTCGCAAGAGTCCGTAATGGAGACGCTTCAGGTGCAATACGCCAATGAGCCGTTCGTCAAGGTCATCGACGGTATTCCTGGAACCAAAGCAACCCTTGGCTCCAACCTCGTGCTCGTGACCGGCCGATACGACGAACGGACAGACACGATCATCACGATCTCGGCGCTCGACAATCTGGCAAAGGGCGCGTCGGGTGGGGCGATTCAGGCGCTGAATGTTGCCCTTGGAATCGATGAAACATCAGGACTTGACCGGATTGGAGTCGCACCATGACCGACGTAGCTGCACAGCGGGCCGCAATTCTTGTTGAGGCACTGCCATACATTCGCCGGTTCGCAGGCAGAACAGTCGTCGTGAAGTATGGCGGCAATGCCCTCGCAGGTACTTCAGGTGACGATGCCCTCTCAGTGTTTGCGACCGACATCGTGATGATGCGTCTTGTCGGGATGCGTCCAGTTGTTGTTCATGGTGGCGGTCCTCAAATTAGTGAGCTGATGGGTCGACTCGGCAAGACAGCTGAGTTCAAAGATGGTTTGCGGGTCACAGATGCAGAAACGGTTGACATTGCGCGCATGGTGCTGATCGGCCAAGTGAATCCGCAAATCGTTTCCGCAATCAATATCCATGGTGACTATGCAGTCGGCGTGAGTGGCGAAGACGGCGGGTTGATC
>JALRDI010000139.1 GCA_023257035.1 Ilumatobacteraceae bacterium
CCGGGTCTCAAGGCAACGTCGTTATCGCCGGGCATCGAGTGAGTAAGCACCAGCTCTTCCTTCGCGTTAACGAACTCGTGGCTGGTGACGAAATCATCTTCGAAAACACTGAAGGTGAAGTGTTCACATATGTCGTTACTGCCGCCGAAGTGATTGATCCAACCGATCTTTGGATCATCGACCAAACTCCAGAGTTCACTGCAACATTGTTCGCCTGCCACCCACCAGGTTCGACTGCTCAGCGTTATGCGGTGTTCGCCAAGCTTGCTCAATGACGACGCTGGGAACTCGGCTACTTTCACTGCTCTCGGGGCTGCTGGTTGCGTCATCGATGCCACCTTGGGGTTTTTGGCCAGGGGCAATTCTCGGCGCCGCACTATTCATCTCGCTTTCGGCTGACCGTCGACGAGAGCGATTCATTCTCGGGTTGCTCTTCGGGCTTGCATGGTTTGCGCCAACCACTGCGTGGATGTATTTCCTCACCGCCCCTGGCTACGTGATTGCCGTCGTGTTTTTCGCGGTGCTTCACGCATGCGCCGCAGTCGTCGCATCGCGATCGGCCCTCGCCAAAGTTGGAGCCCATTCACTTGTCGAAATGATCCGAATGGTCGTGCCGTTCGGAGGAATTCCTCTTGCGACGCTTGGCATCGGCCAAGCAGGAGGACCACTCCTTCCGCTTGCTCGTCTTGGTGGTGTGCCATTGCTCACAATTACCGTTCTCTCGATAGGTGCGCTACTTAGTGAAAACGCCCGAGGGTGGCAGCAATTGTCAGACACCCGTCGTCGCTGGGCATTGAGCGCAGGTGCTGTTATCGCAGTTCTCGCACTCCCCGCCGTGGCGCCATCGGGAAGTGATCTTGCGCCGGTTTCTGTTGCTGCTGTGCAGGGAGGCGGTCGTCAAGGGACGAGTGCCCTCGAGGTTCCTTCGATCGATGTCACCAAGGCACACCTAGTTGCGAGCCAGCTGGTTGACGACAGTAATGCCGTCGACATGGTGCTATGGCCTGAAAACGCAATCGATGTCAACCGGCAGCCATTCGATGAGAGTTCAATTGCCGATCTGGTGCGCGCCGAGGCATCCCGGCTACAGGTTCCGTTTGTCGTTGGCGTGACAGAAGATGCCGAGTTTGTCTACGACGTCGACACCGGCAACTTCGTTAACGCTCAATATGTCGTGATGCCTGACGGATCCGTTGTTGATCGATACGTCAAGGTGATCAAAGTGCCGTTTGGCGAGTACATCCCGTTTCGTTCTGTTCTTGAATCACTGGGCGCTCCAGTTGGTTTGATCCCGAAGGACGCGATCTCTGGCCGCGGCCCAGCTGTGGTTGATGTTCCCGACGTCGCGACCCTCGGCGTCGTTATCTCGTGGGAAGTGTTCTTCGGTTCACGCGCGCGAGATGCCGTGCGCTCCGGTGGCGAGCTGATCGTAAACCCAACGAATGGTGCGAGCTACACCTGGACGATTGTTCAAAGCCAGCAAGTCGCCTCAAGCAAACTGCGGGCCGTTGAAACTGGTCGTTGGGTTATTCAGGTTGCTCCCACAGGGTTCAGCGCAACAGTCGACCCCTCCGGCAAGGTGCTCGAGCGAAGTGCAATCAGCGAACAAACGGTCCTGTTCTCAACTCCAATGCGGCGAACAGGGTCGACCGTCTACACCCAAATTGGCGATGCACCATTTGCAGCAATCGCCCTTGGGCTGGTGATCATTCCTTTGGCGAGGTCTCGACGGTCACCGTTACTGGGCCGTCGTTCACCAGCGACACCTTCATCTCAGTCCTAAACCGACCCGTTTCGACCCCGAACCCTCGCTGCCGAAGCTCGGCGACGAGATGCTCAATGATGGGTTCGGCAATCTCTGGTCGTGCGGCAGCGATCCAACTCGGGCGACGTCCTTTTGAGGTGTTCCCGTACAGCGTGAACTGCGAGACAACAAGAATTTCAGCACCGATATCAGAGGCCGACAGATTCATCACACCGTCTTCATCATCAAAGATCCGCAGGTGAGCAATTCGATCAGCGACACGCTCGGCATCAATTGCCGTGTCGTCGTGTGTCACTCCAACCAACACGCAAAG
>JALRDI010000271.1 GCA_023257035.1 Ilumatobacteraceae bacterium
CCACAGATAAAGGTCTGTTTGACCTACCACGTTCAGGTGTACTCGTGACAGACCACTCCCAACGCACAATGCCAGCCAAGGTGAGGTCTAGTGTCGAAACATGGCTGACCTACTCGATCTTTCCTCTCGCGTCATCGACAGCGGGGTTGCTGACGTCCCAGTAAACCGAGTCACCCAAGAATTATCTGAACTGCGGGATGACCTCGCCATTGTTGAAAGCTTCAGCCACTCGGTTGTCCTCGATTCCGGAGAGGGTCTTGTCGCATTCGATACCTCCGCCGGCAATACCGGACGAGCCGTCGTTGACGAAATTGCTCGCTGGCGTCCACAACCTGTTACTCATCTCATGTACACCCACGGCCATGCAGATCACGTGGGAGGCAGTCGCGAGTTTGCAGCACGCTGGGAGTCTCCAATAGTTGTTGGCCACACGAATGTCGCTCACCGTTTTGATCGATACGAGACGACCAATGACTGGAACCTTGATATCAATCTTCGTCAATTCGGCGGTATCCGCGCTGACCTCAATCTTGGTCTTGTCACTGAAGAAGACCCTGCAGGAGATCTCGCACCCGCCACATCAGAACGCCAGTGGAGAAGTTTTCTTCCTCAAGGAACGCTCCGCCCGACTCTTGAAGTCGATACGCACCATGTCCTCACTGTTGGAGGTACCGAGATTCAAGCTCACCATGCCCGAGGCGAAACCGATGATCACCTCTGGTTTTGGCTGCCTGAATCAAAAACAATCATGGCCGGCGACTTCCTCATCTGGAACTTCCCCAACGCCGGCAACCCACAGAAGGTGCAGAGGTACCCAGGCGAATGGGCTGCCGCGCTCCGAGCGATGGCATCGATGCAGCCGGATCTCATCGTGCCCGCTCACGGGTTGCCGATCACCGGAACCGAACGTATCCAACGTGTGCTCGATGACATTGCCTCCGCACTCGAATATCTCGTATCAACCGTCATACAACTGATGAATGACGGCGCAACTCTCGATGAGATCATCCACTCAGTCTCATTGCCGGGCGACACACTTGCATTGCCCTACCTTCGACCGCTGTACGACGAGCCGGAATTCGTCGTGCGCAACATCTGGCGGATGTACGGAGGATGGTGGGACAAGGCTCCAAGCCGCTTAAAGCCCGCCCCTGACTCTCAACTCGCGGCGGTCATTGCCCGTATGTCGGGAGGCCCAGAAGCTCTACTGCTCGAAGCTGAACGCGCGAGTGCCGAAGGCGACCTTCGAATCGCCTGCCACCTCGCCGATCTGGCTGGGTGGGCTGCACCTGACGACCCAGATGTCCATGCTCGCCGAGGAGCGATTTATCTTCAGCGAAGGAAAATGGAGCCCTCACTGATGGCAAAGGGGATTTTCGCCGCTGCCGCGAAAGAATCACAGGCAGTCGTTGACGCACATTCAGGCGCCGATACCCACCAGCACTAACGCAAACCCGGCGAGTCCGATGCCTAACCACTGGGATTTTGACAGTTGCTCTCGGTCGATGAAGATTGCGAGTCCGATCGTGCTTGCTGGGTACATCGAGGCGATCACTGCCACGATCGATAGGAGCCCAGAGCGAACAGCCACAAGGTAGGCAAGGTTCGCAGCGAGAATCGTGACCCAGGCACCGAGTACCCATCGGCGGCCCGCAGGCGACATCCGATCTATTCGCAGACGCTCACGTAAGAGGTACGCGGTCACGAGCAGCGTGGGCACCGTGAGTGTGCGCGAGGTCAGCAACGGCCACCAACCGCTCTCGGAGCCTGCGACATCAAGCGCGATGTACCACAGTCCAAACAACGCGCCGGACGCCAATACCAACAGCATCTGCCGACTCGGCATCGCGATCTCCTCTCGCCGAGAGGACAGGGCTCCGCTCACCAACATGACCGACGTCATCGCAATCAGAATGCCAACGATTGCAACCGAGCTAGGTCGCTCGCCCATCGCAACACCTGCGACCACCGGAAAGACTGCTGATAAGACTCCGGCTACTGGCGAAGCCACACTGATTGAGCCCATCGATAATGCGAGGTAGAACGCAGCGACACCACCAACCCCGCCAATTCCCGCAACGGCGCCCCAGACAGCGTCTCTGAAAATAAACGGTGCCGGGTCGACGATGACGAGCGCGACATACGAAATGGTCATCAGAAACTCGATGTACAGCGTCACCTTCAACACCGACATTTGGCGGGTCGCGCGACCACCCATGTAGTCGGACCAGCCGTACAGCACAGCCGACAACATTGCGAGAACGATTGCCATGAAAGAGTTACCGAGTTGACCTGAAGCGCGAACGTGGAGGCACCGCGTTACCGACGGTGCCTCCAGCGAAACTTGACGGCATCAGCCCGCTTCAGAGTGGGTGACAGGCTCTTCGCCCATCCACTCACGAAGTGTGTTCTTCAATTTGGTTTGCTGAATGAAGATGTCTTGCTCAGCATCGCGGGCGCCAGCTGCTTGTGGTGCCTTGAAGTAGAAGCTCAGCCACTCTTGAACGCCTGATTCACCGGCGCGGTGGGCGAGGTCCATGAACAACGCAAGGTCAAGCACAATCGGTGCGGCAAGAATCGAGTCACGGCACAAGAAGTCAACTTTGATCTGCATTTCGTAGCCGAGCCAACCAAAGATGTCGATGGCATCCCAGCCCTCTTTATTGTCACCGCGTGGCGGGTAGTAGTTGATTCGCACGACGTGGTCGATGTTTCCGTATAGGTCTGGGTAAACCTCCGGCTGGAGAATCCCTCCAAGAACACCCAACTTCGACATTTCCTTTGTCTTGAAGTTCTCTGGAGCGTCGAGCACCTCACCATCTCGGTTACCGAGGATGTTCGTTGAATACCAACCGCGAAGTCCGAGCATTCGAGCCTTGAGACCTGGGGCGAGGATGGTCTTCATCAACGTTTGACCGGTCTTGAAGTCTTTGCCTGCAATTGGAACGTTGCGCTGCTTGGAGAGTTCGACGATGCAGTCAAGGTCAGTGGTGAGGTTGGGGGCCCCATTTGCGAATGGAACGTCGCACTGAAGTGCCGCATACGCATAAATCTGGCTTGGAGCGATATTTGGATCGTTGTCCTTCAGACCTTGTTCGAAGGCTGCGACTGAAGCGTGCACTTCGCTTGGCTCCTGATACGCCTCGGTCGAGCCGCACCACACCATCACGAGCCGGTCGCAATTGTTTTCTTCACGAAAGCGGTTGATGTCATCAATAAGCGCGAGAGCTTGATCCCACTTATTAGCGATGTCTTTGACGCGAACCCCGGTGAGTCGCGACACCCACTTCTCGTCGAACACAGCTTCCATGGCGACGACGCCTTCGAGTTCCTTCGATACCTCTTCAAGGTCGCCTCCCTGAAGAACGCCGGCAGTCTTTGCTGCTTCCATCGCGTTCGGTGAGATTGGGTCCCATCCACCAAATACGAGGTCATCGAGTTCGGCAAGCGACACAAAGTCACGGATGAGCGGGTTGCGGTTTTCTTCACGGCTTCCAAGACGGATATTCGCCATCTGACTTACCGACCCAATTGGGGGGTGAATCCCGCGACGAGCGGCCATGACGCCGGCAATGAAGGTGGAGGCAACAGCGCCCATTCCGGGGAGCAACACACCGAGGCGTCCGCTGGCGGGAGTGATTTCGTGCTTTGTCATACCAACAACGTAAGTTCTATCGAGGCTCAAACTGGCTTTGTTAAGTATTTCTTAACTAAAATGCGAAGGTGGCTGAACCACTCGATATTCCGCTTCGCCAGCTTGAATACCTCGTGGCCGTTGCCGACCACCCAACTTGGTCATCTGCAGCAACATCTCTTGGTGTCTCAGCTTCGGCTCTCTCCCAGGGACTTGCTGATCTTGAGCGGCGACTTGGTGTGCAACTCTTCGACAGGCAAGGGCGCAGGCGAGTACTGACCGACATTGCTGACCCCGTACTTCAACATGCCCGAACCGTCCAAGCACTCTCTCACGATCTTGGACAATGGGCGGAGCGGGTCAACACCCTGAAGATGGGATCTATCCGTATCGGCATGCTCGATGTTGGCGCCGTCCTTCACTTCCCAGAGGTGCTCCGCGTATTTAGAAGTGACTATCCAGAGATTGGCTTCCATCTCACCGTCGCTCCATCGAGCGAGTTGCTTGCCGGGCTGCGACGGGCCGATTTTGACCTCATTGTCTGCGTCCGCCCCTCAGAAATCCCGCCTGCAATTTCCGCCACACCATTGCTTCAGGAAAGTTTGGTCATTGTTCGACCACCCGGAACGGAATCCAGACCTGCGAGCGCGTGGGGCCCGTGGGTGCTGTTCCCGGAAGGGTCGCATACAAGGTCGCTCATTGAGCGGAGCCTGCGTGAACACGGAGCACGACCACAAGTCGTTGCAGAAAGCCACCAGCCAGACGTACTTGCCCAGATGGTCAGCCTCGGACTCGGATGGGCGGTTCTACCGCTCGCTCAAGTACCCGAACATCTCGACGTTGAAATCGGTGAATCGATCGTTACGAGAGACCTCGTCATTTGCCAGCGTGAAGGTGCACCACAGCATCCCGGCGTTGAGGTGCTCATCGAACGATTGCGTTCGGTTACTGACGTGGGGTGAGCGACCACGCGACAACCGGCTACCGGCGTCGAACAGTGACGATCGCGTTGTAGTCAGGAATCCCACTCTCACGGTCTGCGGACTCACTACCGATCAACACGTTTGCTTCCGGCCAAACGACCTGCAACGAGCCCTCAGCAATGTCGGCGATATGAACATGTCCATCAAACCGACCGTTCGCAGATTCAAGAGTGACAGCATCACCGGCGCTCAGTCCAAGATGCCGTGCATCAACACCGCTCATGAACACTGCATCTCGAGCCGTACCCGTCAAAGGGTCACGGTCACCATGCACGATCGAATTGAACTGCTTACCTCGTCGCGTCGAGACAAGAAACGAACCTTCTGGCACGTCAACAGGCCGTGCCGTTGGAGTGGTAAAACTTGCCCGGCCATCCGGTGTTGGGAACACCCCATCGACGCAAAGGTGTCGGCCTCCCCACTGGACCGAATCTCCAGTTGTAGAGAGCCGTTCAATTCCCGCATACGCCGGAACGACTTGGGCGATCTCTTCGCGAAGATGTTGGTTATCGCGCCACGAGAAACAGTGCGCGTTTGCCGGAGCAACCCGGCTCGCAATCTCGCCCCACAACCGCCATTCACTCTTCGCCGTACCCACCGTTCGTGGAATCTCTGGAGAAAAGATGATCCGCCGCTCAGTTGATGTCTCGGTGCCTCCACCCTCTTGTTCGTAGCGAGTTCTCACTGGCAAGATGAGCACATCTTCGCCTTCGACGAGCATCTGTGATGTCGCCACGACATCAAGATGCACCCGCAGGCCAACGGAGGACAGCGCCGACGACACTCGTAGTGGGTCAGGCAACACATCAAGCATGTTGCCACCCGACATCATCAGCACATCCACTTCGCCATCAAGAACCGCGCCAACAAGTTCTGGTGCTGTTCGCGCTGGCTCACGCGGAATGTCAAAACCCCATAGGTCCCTGAGTTCCGCACAATTCTGATCGGACAGTTCTCGTCCCCCGGGCAGCGCCGTCGCATACGCTCCCATCTCAGCCCCACCTTGGACCCCTGAGTGTCCTCGAATAGGCATGAGGCCAGCGCCCTCCCGGCCGACCATTCCGCGTGAGAGGGCAAGATTCACAATCGCTCGCACTCCATCGACGGCGTCTGAGCGTTGCGTGATACCCATCGACCACACAAAAATCGCAGATCCGACCGATGCGTAGAGGTCTGCAAACTGGTCGACAATCGCCGCTTCGACACCACAATGACGAAGCAGCTCTTCATCATCGAGTTCCTCTAACTGGGCTTCAAGTTCTGACCAACCGCGAGTGTGCTCCTCGATGAATTTGTCGTCGATTACTTCTCTCGAGATGAGTCTCTTGAGCACCGCCTGAGCAAGCGCAACATCACCACCGGGCCGAACTGGAACATGAAGGTCAGAAATCTTTGTACCGAATACTGCTGATTCAAGATTGCTCGGAACCCAATACCGCTCTAGTGCAGGTTCGAGATATGGGTTGACGACAACAACACGGCATCCACGGGCCTTGGCGAGGTAGAGATATTTCGTGAACACCGGCTGGTTAGCGCCAGGGTTCGAACCCCACAGCACAATGAGATCAGAGGCGATGACGTCTTCCATTGAGCATGTAGTCGCCGCAACACCAATGGTCGCTTTCAACCCGACCGTTGAGGGGGCGTGGCAGACCCGCGCCGCCGAATCGATTGAGGCAATTCCCATCGCACGAGCGGCTTTGCCGGCGGCGTAGTAGACCTCGTTCGTCAGACCACGGCTCGTGAGGTACACGCCAACACGGTCCGGCGTAGCTGCTGAGATTGAGTCGGTAATGACAGATAGCGCATCGTCCCAACTCACGACAGAAAACCCTGGCTCTCCCCGACATCGACGCAATGGATATCCGAGACGACCCAACTCTCTCAGCCCGGCACCGTCAAGATCAGCCAAGGACGCAACATCGGCAAGGGCATCGGCTTTCATCACCCCCGCCGTGTTGAACTCCAACAATCGAAGACGGGTACTGCAAAGATGAATACCGTCTTGCCCCCAGTCGTGAAGTCCAGCGACCCCAAGCGCGCAACCATCGCACGCCCCTTTTGTCAAGACCTTCCAGCCGTACCGAAGGTTCTTACGGTTGACCCAAATCGTTCGCAGCATCTCGCCGTAGTGATTCGGCTTGACCAAACCAACGCCGTTCGGACGCCAACTCACCCAGAGTGATGGTCGTGGACGACGAACGTGCCACCGCCATGGAAGCACCTTTAACGGCCGCCAAGAGATCATCGTGACGATGCGACTGTTGGGTCGACGTACGCCGTAAAGCGATCGTCTCGAGCGAACCCGATCAATCGCAATCCGGCTCTCTGCGCTGCGTCAACCGCCAGCGAAGATGGCGCACTGACGGCAATCAGGGTCCCGAACCCAGCAGCACATGCCTTTTGAACCATCTCAAAACTGGCACGCCCGCTGATCACCAACATCAGATCATGTGCAGGCAGTCGACCTGAACGGTACAAGTGGCCAACGACCTTGTCGACAGCGTTGTGTCGACCAACATCTTCGGCGATGTCAACGACTTGCCCGTCAATGGTGACCGCCGCTGCCGCGTGAGAACCACCGGTAAGAGCGAACACTTCTTGCTGCGACCGAAGATTTGAGGCAACTGCAGCAACCACATCTTCATCTGGTTGACGACCCGCATCGACGGCGGCAACACCAGACACCATCGCCGCCATATCAGCGGTTCCACACGCTCCACATGAAGAAGACACTGTTCCTAAGCGCGCCGAGAACGACCCTGGTAGGTGTCCTGTTTCGATACGTACCGTGGTCGTCGGGCCTGAACGGTCAACAGAAACCCCTGCGGTCACATCTGGTTCAAGCATCCCCTCAGCAATGCAGAACCCAAGTGCTAGCGCTGCTGGGTCATCGGGGGTACACATCGTCGTTGCGATGACCTCGCCATCAACATTGATCGCAAGCGGCTGCTCAACAACGAGCCACTCCTCTGATTGAACCGACCAACCGCTTGTATGACGATCAGCCGTGTGGCGGCGGGCTCGTCCGTGCAACGGTTGCGTAGTCACACTCGTAGTTTGTCACGCGAGTCGGCGTGTCCTGATATCGGTCACCCGTAGCTGCGACCAAGCCCCGCCGTGGCATCGGACTGAACCCCATACGGCGGGATCGGATATCGAAGACCATTTTTTGATAGTGACTCAAGGCCGGCGATGACCCCCGGAAGAAATCGAGGTGGGATTGCCATCAGCAGTTCGTCCTCCATCACCCCGCCATAGCGACGCTCCGCGAAACACGGAATCGACAAACTCGGTTCCCCTGTCGCGAGTGCCCGCCCCCACGAGTCAGAGCACGATGATTCGCCAACACAGCCCCATTCGAGTTTCTTGAACCCCGTCCACTGGAGGCCATTGATGAACAGAATCATCTGAGCTGGAGTCGCATAAATGAGGCAAATATCTGGCGGGTCAAGTCGACCTGTTGCGAGGGGCGAAACAGCCATCGCCTCGTATTGGCCGAAGGGCACAGTGGTCATCGAATGTTGGTGTGCCGATGCATCCTCGAGTGTCTCGTACCAGACACCGGTCATGCGCTCTCCTGAAAGCCATTCATCGTCGCGAGGATGTAGCCCAATGACGGTCGAGCACTGATCGCCGACGAGGTCGTCCACTGTGATGCCAACTGTCCAGCCAAGTCGGCTTGCTTGGCCGACAATTTGATCTGTGGTGTGAATTGATTGTGGACGCCGAATCTTCGGAATCGCCTCCATCTCCTCACGCGATGCAAACATCTTCATCCCGATCGGAGTAGTTCGAAGACGAAGCAAACGATTCAGGTCATCGACTACCTGGGGCCAGTCGAGGTGTTCGCCGATCGCCACTTTTGTTTCTGTCTCACTCATCTCGTGCCTCCCGCTCGCGCTTCTCACATCATGTTGACATGCAACAACCGCGCAGCAAGTTGTCGGACGAGCCTTAGGAAATGATTTCGCCAATCACCGAATCAATCACACCAACGGCAAGCGCGCGCATCTCGTCGTCGGTGCGATCCTGAATCGGGTGCTCCACGAAGATTCGAGCGACGTCGGGAAAACCAAGTGCCGCCGACTGTGCGTCTGCCCCAGTCACAAACTCACTCGATGCAACGAACACTCCAGGCACGCCGCGGCTTTCAAGATCGACGATGTCATGCACACTGCACGACGTACAACTGCCTCAATCAGCAAGTGCCTCGATCACGAGGGTGCATTGGGTCGCGATCTCGTGCCGAAGGTCAACAGGAGCGGGTTTCGAAAAGGTGGGCTTTTTGTAGCGCCGCACTGTCGCACCTCGATCGATGAGCTGGCGCTCAATTTCGTCTAGGAAGACGTCTCCACGAGGTTTTGAAATATCGAGCAGTCCAATGGTCTGCCCGTTCAATGAGTCTGGCCGAGCGAGGCGAGTCCGCGTCGCAGGAGCACTCTCAGACGTTGGGTCGAGGACCACATTCTCGCTCACGTCCTCACCTTAGACCATTTCGTTCAACATCACGGACGAACCTCAACTGTGACTGGATCGCTGCCCATTTCACCATTCACCCAGCCACCAATCATCGAGGAAAATAATCCTGCTCCGCCACCTGCATGCGCAAGGAGAATTCCTCCGGGTCGAAATTTCGGTAACGCAGGTGCATCAGCGAAACCTTCTGGAACCCCTTCAGCAATTCCACCAACGCCTCGCACCAGGTCAGCGCCCGGTCGTGTCGTTGCGAGATACAACGCATCAAGCACTTCCTCGTCACTCCACTTCGCTTCGTGGAAGATTCGAGAGTGATCTGGACTGATCACGAGTACAACGTCGAAACCGATCACAAGTTTGCGGTTGTGGAGCCCCATCAATGCGTCTGCAAGTGTGGCGATGAGTTGCTCGGGCGTGCGGGCAAGTTGGTCAACCACACATTTCGGACCTTCACCCGCAAAGACTGTGATCGCATCAACTCCCTCAGGAATACCGCGTCGTACGGACAGCGGCCGAAATGGTGAACCGGCTTCATCTTCAGCAAAGCAGAATGAGATCTTGCCCGGATTCCCGTGTGTTGCACGATCAACCTCGCCCGGGCGCCCACCGCCAACATTTCGAATGACGAGTTGAACTGCTCGCCCGATTGTCAGGTTCGCCCGGTTTCCCTGACCAAACACATTGATGCCCGAATTCATCCCGATTGCTTTGGTGCCCGGACCATTACAGACCAGCACCGGCCCAACCGGCATCGTCGTGGCAAGGAGACCGTGCATGTTGAAGGTGTCGTTACACACAGCTTCAATCGCAGCGATTACCCACGGAAGGTACTCGGGGCGACAACCTGCCATTACCGCATTGACCGCAATTTTTTCGACAGTGAGTTCAACGAGGTCGGGAGGGGCAATTGCGACGACCTCATCAGGTGAGCGAGTTGTGCCTTCCAGCATCCGTAAAACCCGCTCACGAGTCGGAGGCACGACAGGAAGCCCGTCGGTCCATCCTCGTTCAAACATGGCTTCAAACGGGTCCTCGGCCTGCGCGAATTCAACATTGCGAGCTGACAGACCGTCGCCTGCAAATCGTGCTCGTAATGAGTCGATCAGGTTCGGGTCGACGCTCATCGACCCGCAACCGGGGCGCATGACCGGCAGTTCTGTCCCAAGCGAAGGAATACCCGTGATCTGTTGCCAGTCAGCCTGCGACCAGCCGACTGTCCGCGCCTCCTCTACCCCTCCGGCCACTTTGATCAACGTTGGAACGGTTTCGATGTCGTGGTGCCATGAGAATGCCAATTCATCATCGTGTTCACGATCGACAGATGCGGGGAAGGCCGGGTCGTCTTGGGTGATCACTCGAATTGGCGTTGATGAGGCGATCTCAGCGATGACCTGTTCGACCATCTGGCAGGTTTCGCAGTCGCGTTTCACAACAACCGTCAGGCCATCAGAGAGTGCTGTCGACGAAAGTTCTCGTACTGGAGTTGCCATGCAAACACGGTACTCTGCGGAGCGGAGGTGTCCGAGCGCCTGGTGGGCTCCGCCGTCTTCAACACGGTTGGGACGGATGAACTTCGTCCGGCGGGTTCGATTCCCGTCCACCTCCGCTCAGTTTGTTGCCTCGCGTCCCCGTACCCGCCGGTCACCGACGCGGCGAGTGATTCTCATCTGGTCGAGACAGTTCACGAGCGGTAGTGCATGCTTTCGGGTCACGCCGAGCGCATCACGCAAGTCGGCAACTGTGAACCCGTTCGGGTCAGCATTCCACAGCAATTCGAGAATTGGTTCAAGGTCTCGCAGTACCTCAGTGTGGAAATACACCCCGTCGTGACCAATGAGCACCCCGAGTCGGACAAGTCTTGCCACCACCGGCCGGTCATCGTCATCAATTGGCCCTGTCGACACACCTTCGGCAAGTAAACGATCGAGAAGAGGTGACTCGAGAGCTGGGTCAACACCGCCGAGTCGCGCCACACCGTGCTCGATGACGACCTCGTCGATAGAGGCCAATAACCCTCGCTCAACGTCAGAGCACTCTGCGATGTCGAATGGTCCATTGGAAAGTCGTTCGCGGAGCCCACTAAGAGTTGACCCGACAACA
>JALRDI010000027.1 GCA_023257035.1 Ilumatobacteraceae bacterium
GACTTCGTTGACTCCATGCAGTAGATCTGCATGAGTTCGTCGCGCACGACTGGGTCGCTAATCGAGCCGTTGCGTGTCGCCCACTTAGCGAGCACGTCATACATGGGCTGCGTGATCTTTCCGGCGTTCAACGAGCCGATCGCCACCCGTTCGTACATGAGCATTGCCGTTGCTTGCCGCCAACCATTGTTGTATTCGCCGAGCAAGTTGTCGGCTGGGATACGCACATCGGTGAAGAAGACTTCGTTGAAGTGATTGCCGCCATCGATCTGATTAATGGGGCGAATTTCAACACCAGGGCTCTTCAGATCGATGATGAACATCGAGATGCCTGCATGCTTTGGCTGATCTGGATCGGTTCGGGCGATGATGACGCCGTAATCAGAGACATGGGCAAGAGTGGTCCAGACCTTCTGGCCATTGAGAATCCATTCGTCGCCATCACGCTCGGCCTTTGTTTGGAGGCTCGCGACGTCGCTACCTGCACCCGGCTCGGAGAACATCTGGCACCACACCGTCTTTGCTGAGATGTTGTCGGGCATGAACTTGCGCTTTTGCTCGTCGGTGCCGAACTCGTTCAGCACTGGAAGGCACATTCCATGGCTGATGACGAGTTCCCCAGTCATCATTGGGAAGCCTTGTGCTACCTGACGGAAAATTCGCTCATGCTCGAGGGTGAGGCCAGCGCCGCCGTACTCTTTCGGGAACGGAATTCCGGCGAAACCAGCCTCTGCGAGACGACCCTGGAACTCGCGTGCAGCCCCGAGATCGCGACCCTTGCCCGGAGAAGTATTTGACTCGAGAAAACTACGAACTTTGTTCGCAAATTCTTCTGCTTCTTGGGGTGACAGGACGGTGCTCATCGGTGCTCCTTTAGGCGAATGACCGGTCTCTCTACGCTGTCACATTCGGTGAGGCTTGGTCTAATCCGAAGTACTGTCGAATTTCCTTTCTGCACTACGTTTGAGACATGTTCAGTGAAGTGAATGGAAAACTTTCATCGACCTTTGTCTTCGCTGATTTCGACGAGGCAATGGTGTTTGTGGATGCGGTAGCGCAAGTGGCAAATGAACAGAACCATCATCCTGATCTAACTATCTCATGGAATACCGTCATCGTCGAGTGCTGTACCCACTCTGCTGGTGGGGCAATCACCGAACTTGATCACACCCTTGCGAGAGCGATTTCTGAATTGAAAGAGGTGAACCAGTGACGGGGGTTCACGCAAATGTTCAACGTGTCATTGAGGCCGCTGCCCTTCTTGGGCTTGACATCGAGCCTCGAACGTTCCCAGATGGAACTCGAACAGCCCAAGAAGCCGCCGATGCAATCGGTGTTGAACTTGGCCAGATTGTGAAGAGCCTTATTTTCGGAGTCGATGGTGAAGTGGTGCTCGCATATGTGAGTGGCTCGAATCAACTCGATGAGTCGAAACTCGCGGTTGCGGCTGGCGGGGCGATGTGTCAGCGAGTTGATGCTGAGGTCGTGCGGTCGACGACAGGTTTTCCGATCGGTGGCGTTCCTCCTTTCGGGCATCTGACGCCGCTACGTATCTTTATTGACCCTGATCTTCTGCAATACGACGAAGTTTGGGCTGCTGCTGGTACGTGGCATGACGTGTTCGGGATCGAGCCGCAGAAATTGGTGGGAGCTAGCGGGGGAGTTGTCACCGACTTAAAGCGATGAGACCTCTCAGACTCTGGAACGTAAAGGCTCGGCGTGAGAGAATGAGATGAAGGCAGTTGTGCGTGCGGGTGGCCGTAGGAGGAAACAGTGATGGCAGGATCGAACGGTGGGCGCATTGCACCCGGATTTCACGACAGGACCATCGAGACGATGCCTCGGCCAGAACTTGAAGCCTTGCAGCTGCAACGACTTTCGGCCACGGTCGATGTTGTCAAAGCACGGGTTCCAGCGTTCAAAGACCGGCTTGCCAACGTTCCAACACCATCATCGCTTGACGGAATCCGAGACATTCCCTTCACCAAGAAGAGTGACTTACGCGATAACTATCCGTTCGGGCTCTTCGCTGTTCCTCGAGAAGAGGTGAAACGGGTTCACGCAAGTAGCGGTACCACCGGTAAGCCAACTGTGGTCGGCTATACGGCTGAAGATCTCACAATGTGGGCGCAATGTGTGGCCCGGTGTTTGCGTGGCGCAGGAATTGAACCCGGATGGATGCTGCACAACGCGTACGGCTACGGCTTGTTCACCGGCGGCCTCGGCTTACACGCGGGGGCGGAAGAAGCTGGAATTTCGGTTGTTCCGGTGTCGGGCGGAAATACAGAGCGTCAACTCATGCTCATCGAGGATTTCGCTCCAGAGTCGATCTGTTGCACTCCGTCATATGCGCTGACGCTGGCCGAACACCTTCCGAAGAATAATTCTTTGCGGGTCGGAGTGCTTGGGGCAGAGCCATGGTCTGAACTCATGCGGGAGCAGATTGAAGAGAAACTCTCAATGATTGCCGTGAATATCTACGGACTGTCAGAGGTAATCGGGCCAGGCGTCGCATGCGAAACTGCCGATCGCGCCGGGCTGGTCGTCATGGAAGATCACTTCTACCCAGAGATCGTTCACCCTGAGACCGGTGAGGTGCTTGATGAGGGTGAAGTTGGGGTGCTTGTGCTGACATCACTCACAAAGCAGGCCTTCCCAATTCTGCGCTATTGGACGGGTGACCTGTGCTCGTTGACTCGTGAGCCATCGCCGTGCGGTCGAACTCATGCCCGTATCTCATCAATCGTTGGGCGCAGTGACGACATGATCGTTATTCGCGGGGTGAACGTGTACCCGAGCCAGGTTGAACATGCGCTGCTCGGAGTTGAGCTCGCTGCTCCACATTTCAGGCTTGTCGTCACCCGCGAAGGGACGCTTGACAATCTTGTCGTCGAGGTCGAGCCGATCGATGGCGCTGGCTCTGTCGATGACATCGGTACCTCGCTCAGTCGAAGTGTTTCCGACGCCTTGCGTTCTTCGCTTGGAATTGGTGTTGCAGTGACCGTGGCCGAACCCGGGTCGTTGCCTCGATCTGAAGGTGGAAAGTTGTCGCGGGTGGATGATCGGAGGAAGTTGTGATCGATATTGATCAGTATCGACGGGCTGAAGGGATGGTCTCATGAGGACGTGGGCAGATCTTGATGAGTTTCAAGAATTTCTTGATGCGGGTGGCATGGTCGAAGCCGATGATGACATTCCAGATGAGTACCGAAATGAGGTGTTTCGATTCATCGAGTTTCATGCGAACTCGGAACTCATGGGTGGTCTAACTGAACGTGACTGGATTCCCCACGCTCCAGGCCTGCGCCTGAAGCAGATCTTTCTTGCGAAAACCCAAGACGAAATCGGTCATGCGCACCTGCTCTACATGGTTGCTGCCGACATGGGCGTCAAAACGCGAGACGAGATGATCAACGATCTTCTTGCCGGCAAGACCCGGTTCCACAACGTGTTCCACTATCGGGCTGAGACCTGGGCTGACCAGATTGCGATTGCGTTCTTGGTTGATGCCGCAGCATTCGCAAGTCAGCGAGCCGTGTTCGCGAAGTGCACCTATGGCCCGTATAAGCGAATTCTTCGCCGCATCGTCGGCGAGGAGGGCTTCCATATGCGTCACGGCGAAGAGATGTTGCTGAAGATGGCGTCGGGCTCTCAGGTGCAACGTGACCTGTTTCAAGCTGCTCTCGAGCGGTGGTGGTGGCCAGCGGTGCAACTATTTGGCCCTGACTCGCCAGCGGATGATCCATTGCTGAGGTGGTATGTGAAGAGTGAGCGCAACGAAGTGCTCCGTCATGCGTATGTGCAGAAGTATGTGCCGCTACTACACGGCTACGGATTCACCGTGCCCGACGACGGGCTGCATCAAGA
>JALRDI010000028.1 GCA_023257035.1 Ilumatobacteraceae bacterium
AACGAGCAACGGAGCCAACGTCTGTCGGGTGGTCAACCACTACACCCGTCTCACCATCAACTACTGCTTCGTCACTTCCTCCGCTTCGGCCTGCCAACTGCGGCGTGCCACAGGCAGCAGCCTCAAGGAAAACAATGCCAAATCCCTCTTGCTCAAGACCGAACCACCGATCTCGACAGAGCATTGCGCCAACATCAGCGGCGCCATACAGCGTCGGCAAGTCTTCATCGGAAACTCGACCAAGCAACCGTGCCGGCGCGCCTGTCCGGTTAATCACCGACTGAAGTCGTTTGCTGTCACGACCCGAACCAGCGATCAGTACTTGCAGGTCAGGAAACTCGTTCTTCAACAATGCAGACGCCTCGATCAACGTGTCGAAGCCTTTGCGCGGGACAAGCCTCGAGACTCCAACCACAAGATGTGCGTCGGTGTTAACGCCGTGATGCTCGCGAAACTCGGAAATCGTTGCGGCGTCGGCCGGGCGGAAACGATGTGTATCAACCCCCGGGTACAAGACGACGCCCGGGAGCGCCCGGCGTATTGACCGCTCGGCCTCCGCTAGGGCGTATTCGCCGCATGAAATCACTTGCCGGGCATGACGCAGCGTTCGATTGAGGAGTTGACGGGTGATCGGTAAACGACCTGGGATCGTTACCTCTGCTCCGTGCAACACCACGTCATAGGGCACATCGAGGTGAGGCCCAATGAGACCGAGGGGAACTGCGGGGTCAAGCACCACAAGTTCTGCCCCTGTCGATTGAACGAGACGGTTTACTCGCTTCACCATGATCGGGTGTGGTAGCAGTACCGGCTCACGGGTTCTCACAACTTCGAACGGCTGGTCAGCGTCAAAGCGCTTCGCGTCAGGGTGTGGACTCGTCAGCACGGTAAATGAATCTGAAGGCAGGCGGCGCCACCACTCCCACAGCACCGATTGAATTCCACCAACTTTTGGCGGGAAATCGTTAGTGACGAGCAGATGCTTGATCGTCATACCCGACTTGTCTCACTGCGCCCAGCGATTTCGCTGATTGCCCATCGGGCATGCTCGGCCAGAACTTCGTCGTCGCCGTCACCGATTTGAGTGAGTACGCGTAGCGCCCGCACGTCTGATGGATCGCATGTGTTTCCGAGGACAATGATCGCGTTACGGCGAAGCCAACGGGGGTTTCGTTCGGCGATGTACCAGACACCGAACGTGTCGAGGAGCGATTCATCGGACATCGAGAGAATGTCGAGCGGGTCGATCCACTCACCTAGTTGCGGTTCCGCTGAGGACATTGCCCGTCGGCCAAGCCGAACCGTTGGAGGGCAGACCTCCTGACACTCATCACACCCGTAGATACGGTCGCCAAGTGCAGTTCGCATGTCATGGGGAAACGTTCCTGGTTTCTGCAACAGCCAGGCAAGGCATCGCCGAGCGTCAACGACCCCGGGGGCGACAATCGCACCGGTTGGACATCCGTCCAGGCAGCGCGTACACGACCCACATCCATCAGCAACAGGCTCGGACGGGTTGTAACGCGCCGACGTAACAATGCTGCCGAGAACGAAATAACTACCTGCTCCAGGAATCAGCAGGTTCGCATTCTTTCCGAACCATCCAAGTCCGGCGAGATAGGCCGCCTCTCGATCGACAAGCGCGTTGTCATCTGCGAAGGCGACTGCGCGTTCACCGGCGGCTCGAATCTGACGAGCAATTTCTCGCAAGCCACCTCGAAGAATTGAGTAATGATCAGTTCTCGCATATCGAGCGATATGAGCCCGACGACCTTCAGGAGTTGTTGTGTCTTCGGAGAGGTACGGCAGCGCAGCGACAATCAACGATTGGGCGTTTTTCACTGACATTTCTGGGGTGGTTGACCGATCGGGGTTTCGCCATGTGAATGACATCGTGTCGGAATATCCCGAGACTTTCCGATTTTCAAGCGCCCGTCGAGCCCTATCCATGTGAGTCGCCGGCGCAACGCCAACGTGAGTGATTCCGACTGTGGCCAACTCGGCTGTGATCGCCTCAATTGAGGGTAGTGGTGGAGTGGCACGCATGGCTATGACTGCAGGACCTGCCCAAAGTGAGCACTGCTGACGACATTGGCGCCTACATGTCGCACGTCTCGCTGAATTTCTTGGTCGTCAGTGACCACTACCACTGGGCGCTGGGCGGGAACTCGCCGAACTTCCTCACGAATGACATCATCAGCAATCACCCCAGATGGCGAGTACACGACTCGGATAATTGACCGACTCTCACGATGTGCACCAGGTACGTCTGCCCCGTCGAAGACAACGATGAAATCGGTTCCGAACCGAGATGCGAGTGCGTCGGCCCCGGCGACCAGCCTCTCTCGTTGTTCTTCGAGCGACGCCTGAGGCCACCTACCTTTGGTGACGTTGTAGCCGTCGATAATCACTGTCGCAGACGATTTCAAAAGAAATACCGTCATACCGAGAGGGTTCCCATTGAGGCGACCCGGCGTCGGGATAGGAGTTCGTTCTGCCACCTCATGAGCCTGAGGGACCACCGCTTCAAGGCGGTCGCTGAGGTCGCGGAGGCCATGAAGAATCCCTGTCAAGTCGCTCAAATCGGCCATCGCTGTTCGGCGATCTTCAAGAGCGCGGTTTCTCACTTCTTCGGCGCGCTGTTGTGCGTCTAGCGATGCTTCTTCTGATTCTGAGGACTTTGCCAGTCGTTGTTGAGCGGCGTTCAATCGGTCGTTGGTGTGTCGAAGTTCTTGTCGAAGCTCGATCACCATTTCTTCGAGTTGCTGCTGTGAGGTCTCACTTTCTGACAGTTTCAAGCGAAGGTCGGCAACTTCTGCCACGAGCGCTGCAGACTGTTGCTCACTCTCAAGTTGTGCTGACGCAGCAGCATCGGCGCGCTGTTCGGCCGCAATGCGCCGCCTCTGTTCACGAACAATGTCGGCCGCTGCGCTCGCGTTATCGAGTGATCGTGAACGTTCTTCAGCCTCGGCGAGCACCAGGTCTTCCCACCCTTCGGGTTGGTTCAGCCACCAGCCGATGAGAACATCATGCTCATCGGTGAGCGACGCTGCGAGCGCTGCACGGAACTCGTTGTCGCCCTCAACCGCTTTTCGAATTCGTCTCAGATCAGATTTGAGGAGTCGGGGGCGAGAGAGCAACTGACGAAGGTGAGCCGGGTAACGAAATTCGGTGTTGGTAAGACGATGCTCGCGCACGAACTCGATGACATATTCGAGCGCTGGGCGAATAACCAGATCTGAGATATCCCCCGAGTTCGCCACAAAGTGATCGTACCGAACTACCCGGTTCGGTGAGAGGTAGTTCTCCAGTTCTGGAGCGCGCACCGAGGCCTTTAAGCAAGAATCGCACCAGATTTTCGACACACGTCCTCCGATGTGCCACACGTCTGTGGTATTTGTACAGCACTGTGAAAAGTTCGGCAAA
>JALRDI010000049.1 GCA_023257035.1 Ilumatobacteraceae bacterium
GGACTGACCGGCGACGATCTCGCCGACGCACTCGGTGTCTCGGCTCAGCAGAGCTACGGCCTCGTCCATCGCATGCGCGAGCGAACCGAACGCAGCCTTGGTGCGTACTGTGTCGCTCGTCGTGGCAGGAAAGACTGCGACGAACTCGACAGCATCTTGAAAGGGTGGTCAGGCGACTTCACGGTGTTGCTTCGCAAGCGTGTGTCGCGACATATCGATGCGTGCAATATCTGTGAGCGTTCTCGCCGCAGGTTTGCCCCGTTGGCACTCGTTGGTGCAGCACCGGCTTTCGCTGCGCCAATCGGACTTCGTGCATCAGTCCTCGAACGGGTTGCCCTGCTTCACCCAGATGCCTCAAGTGGGATGGGCGAAGACGGCTCATCTTCGGCCGCTTCGTCCAACGTGCCAGCACAATCTTCGGCCTCAGGCAGCAACGCTGGATCTCGACCCAACTTCGGTGCTGCAGATCCGTCAACGGGGTTCCCGATGCTGCAAACGACGGGTCGCCTCGGTCGTCGCGCCGCCTTGTGGATGATGGGAACCGCTGCCGGTGGACTCATCGTTCTCGGAGGCTTCATTTTGGTCAATGGAAGTTCATCGACCGGAGAGCTTGTCTCAGTGACATCGGCTCCTAATGAAGTCGCCGATAGCGGACAGGTTCCGCCGACTACCCCTGAGGTCGTTGACGATTCGAGCAGCCCATCTGAGTCGGTTCCAGCGCCTGCGACGTCGACGACTATCGAGTCAACGACGACCTCGACCACCACGACGTCGACGACCGTGCCGGCAACAACAATTCCCCAAGCGGTGTCGCCCATCGCGTCTGGGCCGTCGTCAAACTCAACAACCACCGTTCCGCCTACGACAACCTTGCCGCCCTCACCTCCACAAATACTTGATGCATACTCGGGATCAGGAGCAATTCCGCTTCCAACCGAATGCGTAACTGACGTGTTCGTGACTGTCGATCTTTATGACCCAAACAATGAGCCGCTTGAGCTCGAGCTTTCGTGGAGCACTTCAGCTAACCAGCAGGGGACAAATTTGTACGAGGCTCTCGGCAACGGTGTGAGCCGGCTCTTTCTCGGGCGCTTTGATTACAAATTCCGGGGAGATACTTTGTTCATCACAATGACGTTAAAAGATCCCAGAGAGCAAATCGCCAATCGCGGATTTCAATTAACTGGTTCCCTGGGCGGCGGAAACTGCCCGAGCGTGTTTGGCTAGGACCGAGAACCACATGTCGTTGCCTCACCTACCCGCCTGTGACACTCGCCGATAGCCTTCCGGGGATGCCGAAGGGTCTTGATCCAAACGGTCCCCTTCGGATCGCCTACCTCACCTATCGTGGTAAACCGCATGTTGGCGGTCAAGGTGTCTACACCCGCCATCTCACGAAAGCGTTGGTTGATCTCGGTCATGACGTCGAGGTATTTGGTGGCCAGCCATACCCCGTCCTCGACGAGCGCATCACCCTCACGAAACTGCCGAGCCTTGACCTCTTCAACGATCACTATCCGGGTCGGTTCCCCGCATTCTGGGAGTTCAAGACACGAGAAGACTTCTTAGAAGTCGGCGTGTTCTCTACCGGGGTATTCCCCGAGCCACTCGCATTCAGTGCTCGGGTGCGCCGTCACCTTGCACCACGAGCGGGAGAATTTGACCTCATTCATGACAACCAATGTTTGGGCTGGGGCATCAAGAAGCTCGAAAAGGTGATCCCCACCATCGTCACCTTGCATCACCCCATCACCCGGGACCGCGCTCTCGAAATGAAAGCCGCCCCGAACCTGTACAAGCGGCTTTCAATTGGCCGCTGGTATTCATTCGTCAAAATGCAGGGCAAAGTCGCAAGCCAGATGCCGAGAGTCGTCGTTGTCAGCGAAAACTCAATCAACGACATCCACACCGATATGGGTGTCGAACTTGACCGCATGCGGCTGGTTCCAGTGGGTGTTGACCCCGACTTATTCACACCGCTACCAAATTTGAAACGGCGAGCAGGTCGGCTCATCACGACGGCCTCAGCAGATGTGGCGCTCAAAGGTCTCGCCTACCTCATTGAGGCGATGGTGGTGTTGCGAAGCGAGGGTCACGATATCTCGCTAACCATCATCGGGCGACCAAAACCTGGCAAGAGTATGGACCTCATTGACCGGTACGACCTGCACCCGCACATCGAATTCGTTTCTGGCGTAAGCGACGAGAGAATCGTTGAGTTGTACGCAGAGGCTGAGCTCGCCGTTGTACCAAGTCTCTACGAGGGTTTCAGCCTTCCTGCAATTGAGGCGATGTGCACCGGAACCCCTGTTGTCGCTACCGATGGTGGCGCTCTTCCAGAGGTCACTGGCACTGATGGCGAAACAGTCTTCAGATGCACCGCAGGTGATGTCAATTCACTGGCATCGTCGCTACGCCAGGCACTTGATAACCCCGAAGCACGAGCCTCGATCGGAGCCGCTGGTCGCCAACGGGTAACCGAAAGATGGTCGTGGCGTCACTGCGCAGAACTCACCGTTGATCAATATCGAGAGGTTCTCGAAATGCCGGAGAACATCGAAAAGCTCAAACAGAACGGACGACTGTAAATGCTCACGATCAGGTTCGATGAGCTTGGCCTACGGCCAGGCGACCGCGTCCTCGATGTTGGAGCAGGGTTCGGACGTCATGTCTTCGAGTGCGCGCGTCGCGGAGCACGATCGGTTGCTCTCGACTACGCCGCCGACGAGGTAACACAAACCCGTCACACGCTCGGCGCAATGCTCGAAGCCGGAGAAATCCCACCCGAGGGGTCGCTCGGCGTGCTTCGTGGTGATGCGACACACCTCCCATTTGAAGACGGAAGCTTTGACGTTGTGATCACCTCAGAGGTTCTTGAGCACATACAAGACGACCGAACCGCAATCGCTGAGATGGTGCGGGTGTTGCGTCCAGGGGGGCGATTCGCAGCAACCGTTCCAGCGCAACTTCCTGAGACGATCAACTGGTGGCTATCTGACGAGTACCACGCTCCAAAAAGTCCCGGAGGTCATGTGCGCATCTACAGCGCAACAGAACTTCGGGCGAAACTCCGCTCGGCTGGACTCGACATCACAGGAGGACACCGCGCCCATGCCCTCCACTCTCCGTACTGGTGGCTGAAGTGCGCAGTCGGAGTTCGCAACGAAGATCATCCACTGGTGACGCGTTATCGAAAACTCCTCGAACGTGAAATCATCGAACAGCCCACCTCACTTGCAGTCGCCGAGAAGGTTCTTGCTCCGGTGCTCGGTAAGAGCCGAATCATCTACGGCACAAAGGTCGTCGCGTGACAACACAACGCAAGCATC
Organism: Ilumatobacteraceae bacterium; assembly: GCA_023257035.1. Taxonomy (GTDB): domain Bacteria; phylum Actinomycetota; class Acidimicrobiia; order Acidimicrobiales; family Ilumatobacteraceae; genus Casp-actino5. The sequence goes on from JALRDI010000049.1 coordinate 3,330, forward strand.
TGCTTCCTCACCTTCCAGGGGTGCTCACTGCAGATGAAGTAGCCGCATCGGCTGATCATCTCGTGTCGCTGCAACGTCCATCAGGAATGATTCCTTGGTTTCCGGGCGGGCATTGTGATCCTTGGAATCATGTCGAATCGGCGATGGCGCTCGATGTTGCGGGCCGCTCAGCCGAAGCCTCTCGCGCCTACGACTGGCTCGCTGCCATTCAGCGCCCAGACGGCTCTTGGCATAACTACTACACGAGCGATAGCGATGGTGACCGGTCGGTCTCAGAGCGCAAGCTCGACACCAACGTGTGCGCATACATCGCAACCGGTGTTCTCCATCACGCGCTCAATGCCACCAACGATGCCGAGCGCGATCGCCGTATCGAACGTCACTGGCCAATGGTGAGCGCTGCTCTCAACTGGGTG
>JALRDI010000148.1 GCA_023257035.1 Ilumatobacteraceae bacterium
GCTCGTCGAAACTCCTGCTCCATTGCGGGTATCAGCCTGACGGACTGGCACAAATGAGGTGTAGCCGCGATTCGCTGCGATTACTCCCGTGACGTCGACGATCACGTGAGCCTCGCCGAAGACATACATGCAGACGTCTCCGTTAGCACCAACTGCGCTGAGGACGCCGGTTGCGACCGTCGCTCCACTGACAAAGTTGAGACTTGATGTGTCGGGCACCGATGCGTCACAAGGGAAGACTGTTGCGAATCCGCCGTATGGGCCCGCAGATGTATCGGTGAGCGGCTCGCCTCCTGTAAATGCGGGGATCGAGAGCGTGACCTCTAGCTATGGTTCAGCGTTGTCGAGCGCGTTGGTCATGCCCGTCGGAAGTACGAGCGATGCCGCTGCGGCTACGGCGAGCGAAGTGAGCGCGCGAATGATGAGTGGCACTCTGTATCCGCCTGAATGTCGGCGGGATGTGGGGGACGATGTCACTGGCTCTCCTCGAATATCAACGTACGCAATTACGTGATCGTTGGCAATGCGGGAATTGTTACATGTAGCTCAATCCGGATGTCGTGGATTTTTTATGCCATCAAGACTCTTCTCTGACACGGCCATGTCGGCGTCGGTCTGCTGAGATGAGTCGTAGTCCAACGGTGCTTCGAAAGGGGGGAACATGTCAGAAGAGCCTGGCGATCTCAGCAACCTTCGTCGTTGGGGTGTTGTTGGGGCCGCGTTCTTGTCGTGCTTCACCTGTTTTGGTGTCGCATATTCATTCGGGGCCTTTTTTGATTCGATGTCCGAGGAATTTGGCTCGGGCAAAGGCATGACGGCGCTGATGTTCTCGCTGACCACATGTTTTTACTTTTTGGGCGGAGTGGTAACAGGTCGACTTGCTGACCGATTTGGCCCACGTCGCGTCGTGGTGGTCGGCGCCATCAGCATGGGAATTGGACTGTTTCTGACTTCGCTGGCTCAAGCGATCTGGGTTGGCTTTATCACCTATGGTGTCGGTGTCGGGACTGCAACCGCGTGCGGCTATGTCCCGATGGTGGCGACGGTCGGTGGGTGGTTTAACAAACGTCGTACGCTTGCACTAGGTCTCGCTGTGGCAGGTATTGGAGCCGGAACACTCATCTGTGCCCCGCTTGCCGCTTCTCTCATCGACCGTTACGGCTGGAGAACGACCTACGTCATTTTTGCGGTCGGTGGAACGGTGGCGTTGTTGGTTGCGTCAATCGGAGCGGTGAAGCCCCCGATTGTTGGTGACGGTGGAGCGGTCGACCTGCGAGCGCTAACTCGTGACCGCAGGTTCATCACTATGTATTCTGCTTCCCTCATCACGACGATGGCGCTCTTCACTCCATTTGTGTTTGTGAAGACATATGCAACTGACCGCGGCATTCCATCGGCACGAGCGGCAGCCCTTATTGGTCTGATCGGAGCATCGTCAATCGTTGGTCGCCTCGGACTCGGTGCGCTTGGCGCGAAGGTTGGCCCAGTGCGATTGATGCAAGCATCATTTGGTGTGATGGCAGGTTCATATGCGATCTGGTTGGTAGCCGATGGTCGCTATGGAGTACTTGTCACATTCGCGATTGTGCTCGGGGTGGGCTACGGAGGGTTTATTGCGTTGTCGCCGGCCGCAGTTGCAGTGATGTTTGGCACGAACGGAATGGCAACGATTCTTGGAGCCACCTATACCGGAGCAGGCATTGGAGGTCTGATTGGCCCTCCGTTGGCAGGCGCAATTATCGACGGCGCTGGGTTCAACGCTGGTATTTCATATGCCCTGATTACCGCAGCGGTGTCAACGGTGGTGCTGTACACCTTGCCGGTGTCTCGAACCGCATCAACCTAAGAGCACTGGTTAGAGCCGGCCCGCTGCTTGGGCGGCTTCCGTCGCTCGCACGAGTTGTTGCTCGACGATGTCGAGACCTGCTGACCAGAACCCGGGATCGGTGAGGTCACAGTCGACAAGCGCAGTGAGCTGTTCGGGTTTCATAGATCCACCTGCTCGCAGCATGTCGAGATAGTTCGGCACGAACGAGTCGCCCTGAGCCTCAAACTTTGCGTACACGCTGAGTGCGAGGAGTTGGCCGTATGCGTAGGCGTAGACGTATCCTGGCGTAGCGATGAAATGTGGGATATAACTCCACCAGTTTCGGTATCCCTCTGTGATCTCGACTGAGTCGCCCAGCATCGCTTGCTGGGATGACGCCCATAGATCACCGAAGCGTTCAACTGAAAGCTCACCGACCTCTCGACGCTCGGTATGGCACGCGTGCTCAAAGCGGTTCATCGCGACCTGTCGGAACACGGTTGCGATTGAGTCCTCAAGCGTCGATGCGAGAAGGGCAAAGCGTTCGCCAGGGTCGTCAAGCATTGCAAGCAATCGGTTATTCGTGACCGTTTCACCAAACACCGATGCGGTTTCGGCGAGCGTGAGCGGCGTTGACTGATGAAAGATGCCCTGTTCGCGAGCCAGGTACCCATGAACGCCGTGGCCGAGTTCGTGAGCGAGGGTGGCGACGTCGCGTGGTGTTGAAGTCCAATTCAACAGGACGTACGGATGATGCGACGGTACGGCATATGCGCAGAACGCCCCGCCGCGTTTGCCAGGTCGAACCGGGGCATCGATCCATTGTTCGTCGATGAAGCGTCCGACGATGTTGGCCAGTTCGGGGGAGAAGCTCGCGTATGCCTCCCTTACTACGTTGCTTCCCTCGCGCCATCCGATGGTGGTGTCACTCTCAGCAACCGATGCCATTCGGTCGAAGTCGCGTAACTTCTCCACCCCGAGTACTTGGGCTTTCAGCGAGTACCACTTCTGTGGAATGTCGAAACGTGCGACGACTGCATCAATAAGTGCTTGCACACTTTCGTCACTGGCTTCATTCGCCATATTGCGACTGGTGATCCACGTCGGGTAGTTGCGCAATCGATCGTCAATTGATTTGTCGAGTAGCAGTGTGTTGTAAATGTACGCACGTGTGCGGAGCCCGGGTTCGAGAGCGGCTGAGACCGACTCAGCAGCTTGTTCGCGAGTCGAACTACCTGGTGCATGAAGATGTGCGAGAGCAGACATCAGACTTACGTTTCCACCGAGTGACTCAGGAAGTTCGACAGCGATCGCGGATGTGTGCTCTTCGAATAGCCGAACCCACGCGCTCGCCCCGGCGAGTGAAGTCTCAGACAGCACGGTCTCTTCCGGCTCAGACAATTGGTGGGGTTGATAGCGCCGGAGGTTCTCAAGATGATGCCGACAGAAGTCGAATCGAGCTTCGTAGAGCAGCTCCCGTGAACGTTCATCTGGCACTTCTGCCCACTCGAGATCAACGAATAAGAGTTTTGTGCTGACTGCATTCGACTGCTCGTTGATGAATTGCATCTCGGCTGCAATCTCGGGGTCTGCAGTGTTTTCGGAAAACTTCAGGGTGGTGTAGTGCCCCGCCCTACTGAGCAGTTCTGATGTCTCAGCCAGCATGCTCATCATTTGGAAGAGCTCGTCGCTCGACATCGTTGCGACCATTCCCTTGAAGCGTTGGAGGTCATCGGCAAGGGATTGTGCCCGGTCAACGAGTTCACGCGGTGATGTTGCGTCACGTTCGGACAGCAAACCCGAAAGGTTCCATGCAACATCTGACGCGGCGAGATCGGTGTCTGCAGAAGTCATCGCAACAGTCTGGCCGGGATGCAATCGTTGCGGCTACGCCTACGGGATGATTGGCGCACCATCCGGCCTCATATCAATTTATGGTTAAGGTGTTAAGTATGCCTACTAGCGCAGCCACTCGAGAACGAATCCTCGTCGAAACAATTCGAGCGATAGACGAAGGTGGAGATCGTGGCGTTCGTGTTGCGCGTGTCGCGCAGGCAGCTGGTGTCACACAAGGGATGGTTACCTATCACTTTGAGACACGTGATCGGCTTCTTGCTGAGGCCCATGCTCGACGTATAGGCAAGACGATCAATGACGATGTGAGCGCAGCGTTAGCGCTTGCCGTTCGAGCGCTGACAATCGAAGAGTTTGTTTCGGGGATGAACCAGTTGACCGCCGCAGTGCTTGACCCTCAACGGCGAGAAGACCGGAAAAAACGAATGGCGGCGCTTTCGTATTCGCTCTCAGATGACGAACTGTTCGCCGCAATGCGATCGGAATATACGGCAATTACCGGGCATTTTGAGAATGTGATTGACACTGCGAAGTTGCGTGGATTTATTCGGTCAGACCTCGATTCGCGAGCGATTGCGACGATGGTGATGTCGTATTCATTTGGACTCGTTCTCGCTACGTTCGATGAACAGGCAGCGACCGACGAATCATTAGGTGCCGTGATTTCCGCCTTCGTCGAAGGCCTGGTCGTAACACCATCTGCCTGATTAGCCGCATTCTGCGCTAGACATCGGATCACGTATGAACCCCCAAGTAGTTGAACGCGCCCAAACGCAGAACTGCAAACTGCGCCGAGGAGAACTCCTCGCAATGCTGTCGCTCATCATGGCGCTGATGGCGATGGCGATCGACCTCATGCTGTCGGCCTTCGACGACATGAGAGCCACATTTGGCCTCGAGCCGACCTCCAATGAGGTCGCTGGAGTAGTCACTGTCTTCTTTATGGGATTCGCGGTGGCGCAGTTTGTGTATGGGCCGCTGACAGATCGATTTGGACGTAAACGAGTCTTAGGGGTGAGTATCGCGATTTACATCGTCGGCGCTATTGCGTCTGCACTAGCACCTTCGCTCGGTTTGTTACTCGCGGCACGTTTTGTCTGGGGAATCGGCGCCGCAGGTTCTCGCGTGGTTGCGACGGCCGTGATTCGCGATCTGTTCGAAGGCGCCGAGATGGCGAAGGCCATGTCGCAGATCATGGCGGTGTTCATTATGGTGCCGGTAATCGCTCCCGCTCTCGGCGCGGGAATCATTGCGTTCTTGCCCTGGCAGTCAGTGTTTTGGGCGTGTGCGCTGTGGTCGATTGCAATGTGGCTGTGGTCGCGGAGGCTTCCTGAGACGCTGCCGGTCGAACAGCGTCGCAGGCTTGATAAGGCGGATATCGCCGATAGTTACCGAACGTTCTTCACCACCCGCCCAACCCTGTGGTACTCCGTTTCATCGATCTTCATGCAGAGCGTGTTCACGATGTATCTCGCGTCATCTGAACTCATCGTTAGCGAAATTTTTGGCCACCGTTCATGGTTTCCATTCGTCTTTGGGGCAACGGCTATTGGATTCGGCATTGCGTCACTCGTGAACGGAAAAGCGGTGGGGCGTTTCGGAGTGAGGCCAGTTTTGAATCGGATGCTGGTCGTGCTCAACGTGTGCGCCACAATACTGGTTGTCGTTGCCCTATCTGGTAGCGGTCAGCCGTCGTTTTGGGTGTTCATGCCGGCGTTGGCGTTAATGCTGTCGGCCTTCATGTTCATCATGCCGAATATGAACGCAGAGGCGATGCAACCGGTTCCGCATATTGCCGGAACAGTCTCAGCATTATCGGGCGGTTTCAGAATGCTCGGCGGTTCGATTCTTGGCGGTCTCGTTGCGGCACGTATTGATGTTTCGGTAACGCCGTTCGCGGTCGCAGCGCTCATTTTTGCGCTGTTGTCGTGGGCATCTGCTTACATCGCTCAAATCGAATCAACCGATCTCGCTGTTTGATCGCAGTAGTGCTACCTGTCTCAGTTCCAGCATCGTGGGGTAGGCGCTCAGTAGAAGCGATACCGTACGACGTGTGGACGTACGAATTGGTGTAACACAGGTGGCGAGAGAACTGGCGTTTGAGGTCGACGATGCCCAGCGCGAGGATCTTCACGGCCGAGTCGAGGCTGCCCTCTCCGGTGCAACCGATGTGCTGTGGGTGACAGATCGCAAGGGTCGAGACGTCGCCATCCCTTCAGCGAAAATTGCGTACGTCGAACTCGGCACGTCGGAAGAGCGACGTATCGGCTTCGGTGGCTGACATAACCGTCCCCCACGACACATCTGATCCGTTGTCTCGTCGGGTTGCGATTCGGCCGACGCCTGCTGGTTTACATGCTGTGCGGTCAGGTGACCCGTGGCTCTACGACGGATCAATCTCCACAGCTGATCCTGTTGACCTTCCTGCGGGCAGCGTTGCGATCATCTTTGATGGACGGCGAGTTGCCGGGGTGGGGCTTTGGGACCCCGCATCGCCAATCCAGGTCAAGGTGCTGCATTCGGGTGGCCCGCTCAACGTCAATCGACAGTTATGGATCGATCGTCTGGTTGCGGCAAAAACGCGTCGAGGAAAATTGGTCGACGACCCGTTGACTACGGCTTGGCGATGGGTGCACGGTGAGAATGACCAACTACCCGGTCTCGTTTTAGATCGTTATGAAGAGACGCTCGTGATCAAGTTGTATAGCGATGCGTGGTACCCGCACCTTGACGATGTCGTGGCGGCGGCGCAGGAGGTCTTACCGAGCACAACAATCGTGTTGCGCTGCGCTCGACGTGTGACACCTCCTGCTGGTGCTCCGATTGATGGAGACGTGCTTGTTGGGTTGATGACTGACGGCAATGTCACCTACCTCGAGCGTGGGCTCACGATGACTGCTGACGTTCGCCGCGGGAATAAGACCGGAACGTTCCTTGACCAACGGGACAACCGCAGTTTGGTCGGCGCAGCCAGTGAGGGAGCGCGAGTGCTTGACGTGTTTACTGCAACAGGTGGATTTGCGCTTGCAGCAGCTGCGGGAGGTGCGCGAAGTGTGCACATGGTCGACATCTCGCAACCTGCACTTGAGGTAGCGAAAGCGAATATCGCTCGGAACCGCAATGTTGGGCACGTTCGTCGTTGTGAGGTGACAGCGCAGCAAGGCGATGCATTTGAGGTTATGGAGTCTCTTGCTGCAGCGGGTGAACGATTTGACGTTGTGATTGTTGACCCACCCTCGTTCGCACAAAACGAGAAGTCAATTCCTCGGGCACTGTCGTCGTATCGACGGCTCGCGCGCGCTGGTCTACGACTCACCACCGATGGCGGACTGCTCGTGCAGGCTTCATGCTCGAGCAGGATCACAATTGAAGATGTAGCTCGCGAAATGAAAACAGCGTCGCGCGAGGCGCGCCGTCCATTTACTGAGATACGTCGGACCGGTCACGCAATCGACCATCCGGTTGGGTTTGCCCGTGGGGCCTACCTTAAAGCGCTGTATGCCGCTGTTGCAGCCTCGGTTTGAGGCACAAAGAACCGTTCGATGATCGGGATAAACGAATCGAGTGATGCCGACTTGTAATCAGGGTCAAACGCGGTCTGGTCATACTTGTGGCAGAACTCTTCGGTGTACTCAAAGTACGGAGAATCTCGGTAGTTCTCTCGGGTGTTTCGGTCTGCCCCAATGTGGTGCCAGAAGTAGTAGCCCTGGAAAATGCCGTGGTGTTCGACCATCCAGTGGTTGGCTTCTGAAACATAGGGCTTAATGATGCCGGCGGCAATTGACGGGTGGTTCATCGGTGCGAGGGTGTCGCCGATGTCGTGAAGCAATGCACACAACACGTATTCGTCATCGCGCCCATCTTCTGCCGCGCGAGTGGCCGTTTGGAGTGAATGCTCGAGTCGGGTCACTGGGAACCCACCGTCATCGCGCTCAAGAATTTTGAGTTGTTCGATGATGTTGGCAGCTGCCATGGCCTGGGTGACTGGGAAGTCATTTTGGATGATCTTCCAATCAGCCTCGGTTGATTCCTCAAAACTACGGAAAGAAGCCTTTGCGTTCATATCCGTACCGTAGTCATTTCTTGTGGGTATGGCGGACTCGGTGGGGTGCTGTAGTGCAAACTTTGGGGAATGTCGTCGCTATCTGACTTCGCAAAGGCGAACACTTCGCTTGATCGTGAGAAGATTGCTCACCTCAATCGACTCGTCTCCGAATGGGGAATGCTCGCCGATTTTTGTTTTGCAGACCTATTGCTGTACCTCAGGAGCAACGACGGAATTTGGATGACGGTTGGTCAGGTGCGTCCTGCAACCGGGCAGACGATTTTCACCAGTGACTTTGTGGGTGTGCCGGCAAATGAGTCAGAGAATGTCGTCCTCTCCGAGTGCTTCGAATCAGGGGAGGTTATCGACGGAGAAGTACTTGTAGAGGGCCTTGACGACGAGTCCCGCATGATGGCAATTCCTGTTCGCCATGAGGGCGAGATCATTGCCGTGATGACGAAGGAATGGATCGAACAAACCGGTCGTCGTCCCGGAGAACTTGAGCGGGTGTACACGCAGATCTCTGAGCATTTCGTCCGAATGGTGTCGTCTGGCGAGTTTCCGACAAGTTCCCGCGTGGGTGATTCATCCTCTGCCCCGCGTGTTGGTGACGGAGTGATGTACCTCGACCAAGAGGGTTGCATTGGGTTTGCCTCGCCGAACGCAACGTCTGCGCTGCACCGGGTAGGGATTCAATCAACTCCAGTTGGTGTGCGACTTGCTGAACTTGGATTCCACGACGGGCCAGTGCGGCAAGCCTTCGAGCGTGGTGTACCGGTTATTGAAGAGTTTGAACAAGGCGCTGAAGCGACATTGCTCTGCAGATGTGTGCCGTTTGTCGAGGACGGCAAGGTTCTCGGCGGAGTGTTGCTCGTTCGAGACGTCACCGAACTGCGTCGTCGAGACCGATTGATTCTGTCGAAGGACGCAACCATTCGTGAGATTCACCACCGGGTGAAGAACAACTTGCAGACAATTTCCTCGCTGCTCCGGTTGCAGGCTCGTCGGCTGACCCACCCCGAGGCGGTTGCCGCTGTAGGCGAATCGGTGCGGCGAATTCGCACGATCGCTCTGGTGCATGAGGCGCTCTCACGTGAGCCGGGTGACGATGTGACATTCCTCGAGATTGTCCGTCCTCTGGTTCGGCTTGCGGAGGAGGGTCTCCAACTCTCTGATCGGCCGGTGAGATTCTCGGTGACCGGCGATGGAGGGAGAATTCCGGCGCGTATTGCGACCCCGCTGTCGGTTGTGCTGACCGAACTCTTGCAGAATGCAGTTGAGCACGGTTTTGGGTACGGCGACGCCGATGGGGATGTCGTGGTCACGCTCGCCCATGAAGACGACCTAGAGATTCGTGTCACTGACAATGGCCGTGGCGTTGTGAGTGGTTTTGACCTTGATCAGGCGACTGGGCTCGGTCTGTCGATTGTGCGAACCCTTGTAACAACAGAGCTCGCAGGGACAATTTCGATCGATCCTGCAACAGGGGAAGATTTGGCTTCCGTTGGTCTGCCCTCATCGGGCGGAACCCGCGGCACGGTCGTATCACTTCGTGTTCCGGTGTCAGACGACGCTGACGACTAGTTCTCATCTGGCAGACTCTCACCCGTGCAGAACTGGATTGTCGCTGGCCTCATCGTTGTTGGGACGTGGCTTGTCACTCGTGTGAACGGGCTGTTGTTGAAGTGGTTCGTTCGACATCTTGCGAACAGGGCCTTAAGCGCAGGCGGTGGTCCGTGGCGGGTTCGTTCAGGTCGAATGCAAGAGGATTCGAACACGATTCGAGAGCAGCGGCGTCGTCAACGGGTTGACGCTGCATCGAAGATGGTGAACCACCTTGTCTCGCTCGTGATGTGGATCATCTCGCTCATCGTCGTATTTCACGTCATTGATGTCGATGCAGCGTTTTATCTTTCGAGTGCGGGATTTTTAGGGGCCGCTGTGGCGATTGGCGGGCAGCACAAGGTGAATGATTACCTCACGGGGTTACTCGTTCACCTTGAAGATCGCTACGGGGTGGGGGACACCATCGAGTGGGAGTCACCGGTTGGAAATGACCTTTCTGGCCTTGTCGAGTACGTCGGAATTTTCACGACGAGGGTTCGTGATGCAAGTGGTTCGATGCACGTTCCTAACTCGCAACTCAACATGCTTCGCAATATGTCTCAGGAACCCGTTGTGACGACTCTTCGGATTCGTGTTGATGAGAGGCCTTCGGTTGGTCAGGTCGAGTCAACCTTGCGAGAACTTGCTGGTTCGCCTGGGCTCACCGAGGTGCTGTTCGTAGATGACATCGCGTCGTACCAGGAGAAGACTGGCGAGATTTCAATTGATGTCGCAACCTCGCGACCACTCGAAGCAAAAGAGCGTGAACGGCTTGTTCGACGGGCTGAACAAGCGCTAAAGAACGACTGAGCTAGTTCGGTGGCTGTGTCAGCTCGATAGTCGAGCGGCACGTGCCTCCGCTGCACGAACTCTTCGAATTGCTCGACGCTCTTCTTCTGAGTGTCCACCCCAGACACCTGAGTCTTGGTTGGTGTCGAGCGCAAAATCTAAGCACTCTGAGATGACCTTGCACTCGGTGCAGAGACGCTTTGCTTCCTCGATAGCAACGACGGCATGGCCCGTTGTTCCAATTGGGAAGAACAGTTCTGGGTCGGTGTTCCGGCATAGGGCGTCATCACGCCACTCGTCTTGCGCTGTGCAGGGCATTTCGAGATATCCGGTGGTCGTCACATTCACTCCTCGTGGGTGGCGGGTCGGGTTGCTGTCCCATCGCGCAAGTTCAACGACGTTGTCGCTGCTTGCAGGCTCGGAGAGAACGTAGATGCCGATTGATCCTTCTGGCAATAGCCCTAGGCCAGATATCTGGTCACGAGTTGCTATAGCCCTATCTCTAAAAGCGATAGCAGGGCTCTGTCGATTTGCCTGGAATGATCGCTCTTGATCGACCCGTGGTGTCAGTACTCTGAAGGCGTGTCAGCGATATTCGCTCATCGAGGGGCTCGACGTGCCGCCCCGGAAAACACCGAAGCCGCGTTTCAAGTTGCTGTCGAGATAGGTGCTGACGGGATAGAACTCGATGTGCGACTGACCGCGGACGGAGTTGCCATCATTCACCATGACCCCTCACTAGCCGATGGCCGAAATCTCCACGAACTCTCGCTACGAGATCTTCCGCATCACATTCCCTCGCTACCCGTCGCACTCGATGCTTGTGGGTCGCTGATCGTGAATATCGAGTTGAAGAACTCACAGACTGAATCTTTTTACGACCGTGACTTCGATCTGGTTCGTCGCGTTATCGATGAGTTAGACATCCGGAGCGATGATGCTGCTCGTTGGTTGGTCTCCAGTTTTGATCTTGCAACACTTACTGAGTTTCATCGGTTGCGACCAGAGATTCCGACGGCGTTCCTTACCGCTGGCGAACCAGAGTCTGGGCTCAGTACGGCAATCGATGGCGGGCATTCTGCTTGGCATCCTTGGTGGCACGACGTGCGTGTCGACCTTATTGAAAAGGCGCACGAACACGGGGTTGCCGTGAACGCGTGGACCTGCAACGAATCGGAGGAGATCGAACGTCTCATCGGGTGGGGTGTTGACGGTGTCATCACAGACGTTCCGGATGTAGCTCTCTTAGTTAGAGACCGGGTTCGCTGAGATTTCCTGGCCACACGAGGCGCACCGCATCGGGGACATAGTCAATATCGATAAGTGGTGTGTCGCCGAGGTAATCGCCATCAACTTGAATCGGCACTTGTGCTTCTTCGTGAGACGGGGTGACCCGGATGTTGTTCGAAGTTGTCCACTCAATGACGCCGTCAATGTTGCCGGCTGGTCGACTCTGAAGCGCATTCAGAAATGCAGATCCCAACACCCTGAGTTGCAGCGATGTAAACGTGACTGCAGTGAGCCCGCGTTGAAGGCGTGCCGTCGGCGCCAAGTCGAGTGCACGATTGCCGAGGTAGGTGTATGGGCCGGTGTTGAGCACGACCGTAAATAGCCCAGAGAGTTCAGCGTCAGAATTCAGGTCTTGAACGGTGAACTGCGGCTGCGAACGGTCGTAACCGCGGGCCCATGTCGTTGCGCTGCTCCACATAAACAACGGATGGCCAAGCCACCTCTTCAGTGACGCATGGCGCTCGACTGCAGCCACCACCGCTGCATCGAAACCAATCCCAACGTGAAAGCAGAAGTACCTTCCGTTCACCCTTCCGAGCCCTATTGGAGAGATGTGATCGTCATTTAAGCCAGCGAGAAGGCTGTTCGTCGCTGCAATTGGGTCATTCTCCATCCCGATAGTTCGGGCAAACACATTCGTCGATCCACCCGGAAGCACTGCGAGGGCAGTTTCGGTTCCGGCGAGGCCGGTTGCAACCTCATTTAGGGTTCCGTCTCCGCCAAATGCGACTACGCCATCAAGCCCTCTTCGTGCCGCATCTTGGGCGAAACGAATTGCATGGCCACGTCGATTTGTCTCAACGATTTCGACATCGTGGTTCCGTGAAAGAAGACGATGAACGATGACGGTGTTGCGCGCGTTCACCGAAGATGCGAACGAGTTAACAACAAGTAGAAGGCGCACGGGTGATGAACGTATCAGGGAGTTCTGAGGTGGGGTTGGGGGATGGGCTACCGGTGGGTAAGAATGTCGTCTATGAAGGTGATCGTATGCGTTAAGCAGATTCCGGATCCGGCCCTCCCAGGAGAGCTCGATTCCTCAACAAACACGCTGAAGCGTGATGGAAAGCTCATTCTCGACGAGTCCGATAGCTACGGCGTTGAGATGGCATTGCAGCTCGTTGACGCCGCTGGCGGAGGTGAGGTTGCTCTCGTCTCAATGGCTCCGAATGACGAGATGTCAGGGATGCGTACCGCTCTTGCAATGGGCGCTGCTCAGGGCCTGCTCGTCTCTGATCCTGCACTTGCTGGTTCAGATGCACTCACAACGGCAAAGGTGCTCGCAGCAGCCGTTCAGCGTCTAGGCGGCGCCGACCTCGTGCTTGCCGGAACCGAATCATCCGATGGCTACACCGGCACCGTCCCTGAGCAGATGGCAGAGGTGCTTGGTCTCCCATCAGTGACCTTCGCCAAGAAAGTCACCGTTGATGGTTCAACGTTGAAGGTTGACCGTCAGACCGAAGCAGGCTACGACGAAGTCACCTGCCCGCTGCCCGCTCTTGTCAGCGTGACCGCTGGTGTTGTCGAGCCTCGGTACCCGAGCTTCAAAGGCATCATGGCTGCAAAGTCAAAGCCAGTCGAGACCGTGACCGCAGCTGATCTTGGTGTAACACCAGTCGGTTGGGAAGGCTCAGGCCAGGCAGTTGCATCGGTTGAGCAAGCTCCAGCTCGCGAAGCAGGAACCATCATCGAAGACGACGGCGAATCATTCGGCAAGATCGTCGAATACCTCGAGACCATCAAGGTCATCTGAGAAACGCACGAGAACGGAAGACAGGAAACTGAACATGGGTATCAGCAACATCTGGGTTTTTTCTCAGGAATCAAACGGAACAGCAACCTCAGGAACTCTCGAACTGCTTACGCAGGCACGCTCACTTGGCGGCACCGTGACCGCCTTTGTCGGTGGTGACGCTTCAGCGATTGCTGGAGTTCTCGGCGAGTACGGTGCGGCAAAGGTGTACGCAACTGGTGATCTAGGAGGAGCCCTCCCAGGCGCCGCCGTTGCATCAGCAATGAAGGCAGTTATCGATGGCGGCGACTCGCCTGACCTCATTCTGTTCCCGCAGAACTACGAAGGTCGCGACGTGATGTCTCGCCTTTCTGTCAAGGTTGACCGCACGGTATTGACGAACAACGTCGCAGTTGCGGTTGATGGTGACACCGTCACAGTGACCACTCCAGTGTTTGGTGGAAACACGTTGGTAAGCACCTCCTTCTCGGGTTCTGCCCCTTACCTCGCAGCATTCCGGCCGAAGTCATTTGCTGCAGAATCAGCTGGTGGCGGAGCAGCCGAAGTTGTTGCAGCCCCAGTCCCAGATCTCGGATCAACTGGCGGCGCAACAGTGACCGCGGTTCACGTCGAAGAATCAACTGGTCCAAAGCTCGACGAGGCTGACGTCGTCGTGTCTGGCGGACGTGGTCTCGGCGAAGCCGACAAGTTCGCAATGGTTGACGACCTCGCCAAGATCTTGAAGGGCGCAGCAGGCGCATCACGCGCAATCGTTGACGCTGGATGGGTTCCTTACTCAATGCAGGTCGGCCAGACCGGCAAGGTTGTAAAGCCGAACGTGTACATCGCAGCAGGTATTTCAGGTGCAACCCAGCACATGGTTGGCATGAAGGGCGCGAAGAACATCATCGCCATCAACAAGGATGCAGAAGCACCAATCTTTGGTGTTGCTGACCTTGGCATCATCGGTGACGTTCACAAGGTGCTGCCAAAGCTCATCGAAGCTCTTCAGGCACGAGGCTGAGTCTCTCTGGCATCGATCTGGTGCCAGACTCAACATCGTTTAGTCAACGTCGCTGGCGGTAAACGACCAGGCCACTCCACTGTCGGGGTGTTCAACGGCGAGCCGTAGCTCCCACCCGGTAGCGGGCTCCCACGCGTCCCACTCGACCCATCGGAGTTGCTCAACCTCGCGGCTGAATTGCGAGAGGCCGCTTGTCCACTCGCAATCGACGAGTGCGGAAAGCAACCACCAGACGCTGAAACGGCCGGTAGCTGCCCCTCTGCGGCGTCCGTGGGCGCCTCCAGTTGACCCGGCCCACAGCAGGAGATCAAGCGCGTCAGTCGTTGACAAGGCTCTTGAGCGTGCTCGTCGAGCGCCGGTCGCAGAAATCGCATCCACGGCCGACCCTTCGACGCATGTCACCTCTGATCGGCCGTTCGATTTCTCGGTCCACGTCTCGACCATCTGCGCGAATGCAAACGTTGTCTCTGGGTCGTCGAGCGGTTCGAGGGAAGTTGTTAATTCGATGTCACTCATTGGGGTGCTGACCGTTGGACGATCGTGATGGGCGCCGTCGTCGTCATAGGTCGCGATCGTGTACGTCGGTTCCCACGGCTGAATGTCGATGGGGATGTCAATTACCGGTACCAGCGCATCTTGAGCCGAGGTCGGTATGAGTTCTCCTCGGAGACTTCGTTCGTGGGCGAAATAGGTTGCCAACGGCCCAAACGTGAGATGTGGAGCAAGGTTCTCCCACGTGTGGTGAACCGCTGCAACCTCGCTCAGCGGCCCTGGAGTAAACCTCCCGGCCTCTTCTTCCATCACGGTCGCACACCACTCGTCTGGGGCCCACAGGGCCAGACGGTATTCAGCAAGCGTTGCTGCAGGCCATAGCTGGCGACCAGTGTCGACAGCTGCTGTGCACGAACGTCGTGTTCGACTGAGGCCACTCCAGTCGCGTGTTGCGGTGCGACGGTCGATGAGGCGGATGAGTTCATCGAGGTCAGCTCGATGGACGGCTGCGTCAAGTTCATCGTCGGGTTGAAGATCAGTTGACATCACACCAGCGGCCAGGGGTATCGATGGCCAGTTTCATCGATTGGAAACTCTCCAACCTCGGCGGTTTGACGACAACGTTCGCGCATTGCGTCAATCTCATGCCGGTCGAGGAGTTCATCAAGTTCCTCTGGTGGGTCGTCCGCAAGTTGGGCAAGCGCTTCGCGATGCTGAACCGATATCGGTTCACCACCAAAGTCCCAGATCACTGTGCGCAACTTGAACTCAGCCGCAAAACACAAGCCATTGTCGATGGCCCAAACATGGTCGTGTGCAAGCAAACAATGTCCGCTTTTGCGGTCGGTGTTGTTCGCCGCTAGGTCGAGAACGGCGATCCCGCGTAGCTCATCGTGAAGATCTTCCCGTGATTCGAAAATGGTGAAGTAGTGCTCTGAGTGGTCGGCATCGACAAACCATTGCAGCGAGCCAACACCGAGAGGTCCGTCACGAATGATCGTTGGAGGAACCGCACCAATCTTGAGTGCTTCGCTCACGACGTAGGTAGCACGTTCACGCCGGTGAAGTCCCGGTTCGAAATCCCAGAGCGGGCGTTCACCTCGTATTGGTTTGTAAATCGCACGGTGCTCAACATCGCCAGAACGAACAAATACCGCAAATGTTGCATTCGAACTCCACGGCATCCGACCTTCAATTTCGAGATCGGCTCGCTGCAGGAAGTCGATCCGGTCTAATTCATCCGCGGACATACGTGCCCATCTGGGTCAACGACGCCATCACACCAGTGACATGGGGGTCGCCCGGCTGAAACCGCTGCCTCGGCATACTCACAAAATGCCGTCGCTTGTCCACGGGTAATGGAGAGACGAATACGGCCAAGGTCTTCGAACTCGTCCAACACAGAAATTCTTAAGGAAGTTCTAATGGCCAAATGGCGATTACTTTTCATGGCAATTCCAGTCGTAGCAATTGTGCTTGGACTTCGCTATGTCGTTCACTATGTATTGAACACGGGTGAGCTCGTTTCAT
>JALRDI010000045.1 GCA_023257035.1 Ilumatobacteraceae bacterium
TCGATGTTGTTGAGGCGTTGCCACGATTCTCCCTCTGAGCCGGTCTGAACCTACTCAGTGTGGAGGCCTAATTGGTGTACGTCTGCAATGCCCCGTTCTCATCTGCCAAGCGGGCCAATAGCGGCGACAAATCCCAGTGTGATCCACCAAGCGACGCCGAGTAATGACGGATGCGCTCAACGATCTCAGCGAGACCAACCGAATCCGCCCAGTGCATTGGGCCACCCCGATACAGCGGCCATCCGTAACCGTTCACCCAAACAACGTCGATATCGCTACCGCGAATCGCGATCTTCTCTTCGAGAATCTTCGCTCCCTCATTCACCATCGGATACACACATCGTTCGAGCACCTCTTGGTCGGTTACCTCACGCTGCTCGACGCCTTGTGCGATGGCGAAGTCCTTGATGAGTTGCTCAACTTCTGGGTCAGGCGTTGACGCCCGAGTATCAGGGTCGTACGTGTAGTAGCCACGGCCGTTCTTCTGACCGCGGCGTCCGTTCTCACACAGCACTTCTCGAACTGTTGAACTCGACGACGTTGCTTCGTTCCAGCCAATGTCGAGGCCGGCGAGATCCATCATGGCGAATGGCCCCATTGGGAAACCAAAGTCGTACAACACTCGGTCTATTTGGGCTGGTGTTGCTCCCTCAAGAATCCTTCGGTCAGCCTCAGCGCCACGCATGAACAGCATCCGGTTGCCAACAAACCCGTGGCAGACGCCGACGAGCACGGCGATCTTGTTCACTCGCTTTGAGATTGCCATCGCGGTCGCAACGGTCGTGTCAGACGACTGTGCACCTCGCACAACCTCGAGGAGTTTCATCACATTCGCCGGTGAGAAGAAGTGCATGCCGATCACGCTCTCTGGGCGTGAAGTGACCGACGCAATCTCATTGACATCAAGTGCAGAGGTATTCGAGGCCATGATCGCCCCCGGCTTACAGATCTGATCAAGCTCAGCAAAGATCGTTTTCTTCAACTCCATGTCTTCGAAAACTGCTTCGATGACAAGATCGCAATCCGCGAAATCTTGTTTGTCAGTCGACCCAGTGATGAGTGCCATCCGCTCCTCGACGGCCGACGCCGGAATTGAACCATTTGATGCCGAACGCTCATAGTTCTTCCGAACCACCGCAAGACCACGGTCAAGACTTTCTTGATCGCGCTCAACGATGGTGACAGGAATCCCAACGTTCGCGAAGTTCATCGCAATGCCACCGCCCATCGTGCCGGCACCGAGCACGCCACAATGCTTCACGTCAACGATTGGGGTATCCGATGGAACATCTGGAACCTTGTTGGCGGCGCGCTCAGCGAAGAATGCGTAGCGCTGGGCTGCTGACTGGGGTCCAGTCATGAGTTCGTTGAATAAACGACGCTCGACGGCGAGACCCTCATCAAATGACAGATTGGCGGCGGCCTCAATGCACTGAATGTTGTATTCAGGCGCGAGGAAACCGCGAGTCTTGCGGGCAATTGAGGCTCTGAAGTTCGCGAACAGTTCGGTATTACCGCGAGCCTCAAGCACCTTTTCATCGCGGTCACGCACTCGTGCAAGCGGCATATGTTCAGCAATTGCTCGACGCGCAAATGCAATCGCTGCTTCTCGGAGGTCGCCTTCGGTGACCTCATCGACGAGCCCTGCGTCACGAGCCTCAGCGGTGCCGATATGTCGGCCCGACGTCATCATCTCAAGAGCCTTTGGAACTCCGGCGAGACGAGGCAATCGCTGCGTACCTCCTGCTCCAGGCAGCAGCCCCAGATTGACCTCTGGCAGACCAAACTTCGCTCCCGAGACAGCGACCCGGTAATGCGCGCACAGCGCAACTTCGAGACCTCCACCAAGGGCGGTGCCGTGGATTGCGGCGATCACTGGGATTGGGGCATTCTCCATCGCATCTTGAACCTCTTGAAGGCTGGGGCCCTGTGCAGCCCCACCGAATTCGCTGATGTCAGCACCAGCAATAAAGGTGCGCCCCTCACAGACGAGAACGATGCCAGCTGCTCCATTACTCACTGCGGTGGTCATGCCATCGAGCAGCCCTTGGCGGACGTGCCAACTCAGCGCATTGACCGGCGGATTGTCGACAATGACAAGAGCGATCTCGCCATCAGTTTCAAG
>JALRDI010000052.1 GCA_023257035.1 Ilumatobacteraceae bacterium
GTCAGCGACATGCGTCCCGCCACCACCCTCGCTCTCGGTTTGCTGTTGCTGGCCATCTTGGTTGCCGGCTCGGTTTCGCTGCTGCGTCTCTGACGACGCTCTTCGCCACTCGCATGCCAAATGAAGTTGAAAAACTCTTCAGCGCGACTTTGTGAAGTTACGCACAAGCGATCTATCATGGTCAGCGATGTCCCCCCATCGATCACGCCGACGCATTCCTGACGCGACCGTCGCCAGGTTGCCGATCTACCTGCAATTGCTGACCGAGCAACTTGAACACGGCGTCTCGAATATCTCATCAGATGAACTTGCTACTCTCGCAGCAGTAAACGCTGCAAAAGTGCGAAAAGACCTCTCATACATGGGTAGCTACGGCACTCGCGGGGTCGGCTACGACGTTGAGTATCTCGTGTACCAGATTCGTCGTGAGCTCGGTCTCGACCACGAATGGAGCATCGTCATTCTCGGTGCCGGGCACCTTGGACAAGCACTCACCGGATACGGCGGTTTCTCTGAGCGTGGGTACTCCATCGAAGGCATCTTTGATATCGACGACCAAAAAGTTGACGTCACAGTCGGTGGGGTCCGTGTGCGCCACCTTGACGAACTGAATCAGGTTGTTGCGCAACGATCAGTCTCTATTGGAGTGATTGCGACTCCGGCTGAATCAGCTCAAGATGCGGCCGATCGCCTCGTGAAGAGTGGTGTCACCAGCATCTTGAACTTCGCTCCGGTTGTTGTCAATGTCCCGCTCGGCATCAGCGTTCGCCGGGTTGATCTCTCTGTCGAACTTCAAATCCTCTCGTACCACGAGCAACGTCGTCTCACCGCCGCTGCGCAACTTCGCGCAGTTGCAGGCGATTCCGTTGGGAACTCCACGGCCTAAGGTTCTCTTCGCATGTCTGTCCTCGTAGTCGGTGTGAACCACCGCACCGCCCCGCTTGATCTTCTTGAGCGAATCTCTCTCGATGCCCAAGGGGTTGCGAAAGCCGTTTCGGGTCTGGTGGCGCTGGACAGTGTTCGCGAAGCAGTCATCCTCAGTACATGCAACCGCACTGAGGTGTACGCAATTGCAGAACTGTTTCACCAATGCTTTGATGACATTCAGAACTTTCTTGCGACAACTGCTGGTGTTGACTTAGAGACTCTCGGATCGCACATGTATGCGGAGCACGACGAGGCAGCGGTTCGACACCTCTTCTCTGTTGCTTCGGGACTCGATTCGATGGTGCTGGGCGAGGGGGAAGTCCTCGGACAGGTTCGAGATGCATGGGAAATCGCTCGGGCCGAGGAAGCAGCGCGCTCGGGCCTCAACCTGTTGTTTCGTCACTCTCTTGAAACCGGAAAGCGGGCGCGAACCGACACCGACATCGCGAGAGGAACCGCATCCATCAGTCACGCAGCGGTTGAGATGGCAATTGAGCGCTGTGGCTCACTTGGTGACGTCAACGTCGCAGTGGTTGGTGCAGGCGTAATGGGTGAGGGCATCGCTGTTGCGCTTCACTCTCACGGTGCTGCAGCGATGACGGTCCTTAATCGTTCTGAAGAGAGCGGTCGTCAGATTGCCGATCGGGTGAACGGCCAAGTTCAGTCTTTGGAGTCTCTCGATGCTGCGTTGCGGGAGTCAGATCTCGTCATCACCTGTACAGGTGCACAAGAGCCGATCATCACTGCCGACATGTTGCAATCAGCGACATCGAGTGAGCGTTCGACGGTCATCATTGATATCGCTGTACCTCGAGACGTTCATCCTGATGTTGCCGAAATTGAGGGAGTCACCGTGCTCAATCTCGAAGACGTGCAGCTGTGGGCGGATCGCGGGCGACAAGCACGTTCGGCCTCAGTTGATGCGGTGAGCGTCATCGTTGATGAAGAACTTGAGCGTTATGTCGTTGCCTCATCGGCGATGCAAGCTGCGCCGTTGATCTCGGCATTGCGTGAACATTTCGATGGAATTCGACGCGATGAACTTGATCGCGTTGCATCACGTCTCGATGATGATGCAAGGAATGCTCTTGATGTTGTTACCACGCAGTTGCTCGCGAAGTTGTTGCACGAGCCGTCGGTTCGATTGCGTTTAGAGGCTGGCTCGCCACGTGGTGAGCGACTCGCATCTGCGGTGGTCGACTTGTTCAACCTTGACGACCCGAATTCTGGCGACGATTAGGACGTCATCGAAGTGAGCGTTGTCATCCGACTCGCAACGCGTGGAAGTCGACAGGCGGTCACCCAGGCAGAAGGTGTTCGAACGGCCCTTGCGCAGCGAGGCATCGACAGCGAACTCGTCATTGTCGACACCCACGGCGATCGAACTCAGGCGGCAAACGTCCCGTTGCATCAGATCGGTGGGCAGGGTGTGTTCACAAAAGAGGTGCAAGAGGCTGTGCTCGACGGACGAGCAGATGCGGCGGTTCATTCAGCGAAAGATCTTCCAACCGAACGGCCTGCACAACTTGAGATTGGTGCGATCATGGCGCGCCGCTCCGCAACCGATGCACTGATCGGGAGCAAACTGGATGAACTTGGCGAAGGTGCGACGATTGCGACTGGATCAGTTCGTAGACGAGCGCAACTTGCAGAGATTCGCCCCGACCTCCGCTTCATCGAGTTGAGGGGAAATATCGAAACTCGTCTGCAGAAAATTCCGAACGGTGGTGCAATCGTGATGGCGGTAGCGGCGCTCGAAGTTCTTGACCTCACCTCTCGCATCGCTGACGTACTTGATCCGTCTGTGTTCATTCCAGCGGTGGGTCAAGGTGCTGTTGCCGTCGAGTGTCGGGGCGATGACAGCACAACTCTTGAGGCGTTGCAGAAAATTAACGACGATGCGACATTCGGCTCGGTAACTGTTGAGCGTGCATACCTCGGCGAACTCGGTGCCGGTTGCTCGGCCCCGGTAGGAGCACATGTCGTTGGTCAGAGTCTCGCGGCTTTCCTCGGCGGGGCTGCGACGAACTTCCGGTCGACCGTCGAGTTGTCTGGTGATCTCGAACGAGACGTCGAGGCGGCCCGAGCCCTCGCTGTGACGGCGCGGTCTGCCACCGGGGTCTGAGATGCACGAGGTGAGTATCGAGTTGCTCCTTGGTCGTCGTGTTGTGACAACTCGACCCGAGAGAGGTGAACTTGAAGAGTTGCTCGAGCAATGCGGGGCAACCGTGGCGCACGTTCCGCTCACTGAGATTGTCGACCTGCCCGAGTCGAGTTCTGTTAAGTCATCGTTCGACTGGCTCGTCGTCACCTCGGCCAATGGGGCGAAGAGGAGCCAGCCGTGGGCAGATGTTTCCACACGGTTGTGTGCAGTCGGTCCAGCGACAGCTTCTGCGCTGAGCGGGGTCGTCAATCGAGCAGTGGATCTCATCCCAGACAGTGCCTCGGCAGAAGATCTTGTTCGTAGTTTCCCTGCGGCTCCGACCGCTGGGGGCTCAGTTGTCATCGTTCGCGGTGAGCAGGCTTCCACTGTGGTGCGAGATGGGCTCGAACAGCTCGGGTGGGCTGTCGCCGACGTTGTGACCTACCGCACTGAGAAAAGGTCTGTATCTCAAGAAGTTGCACGTGATGCAGCGACAGCTGACCTTGTGCTGTTGGCAGCGAGCTCTGCTGCTGACGCGTGGGCATCGGTGTGCATGGCACATGATCTTGTGTCTCCACCAGTGATCGTGATCGGTGATCCAACTGCGAAAACCGCAACTTCACACGCCTTGAATGTTGTTGGTATTGCAGATCCTTCAACGGTGATTGGCCTTGTGAGTGCCACAGTCGACTTCTTCAACTGACGACTTACGCATCACAAATGTGCCGTCGGCGGCAGGTACTCGTACCATGCTGGCGTGGCTTTTGATCCCGCACCATTCCCGGCGCACCGTCCTCGGCGCCTCCGTTCGACACCGGCAATGCGCGATCTCGTCGCTGAAACGCGCGTTGACGTTCAGGATCTTGTGGCACCCCTTTTCGTTCGCGAGGCTGTGTCCGATCCGATTCCAATCACGTCACTGCCTGGTGTTGTTCAACACACTGTTGATTCTTTGCGTCGAGAGGTCAATGAACTTGCTGAACTGGGAGTTCGTTCGGTCATGGTGTTCGGTATCCCGGAACACAAAGATGCGACTGGTTCTGCGTCGTGCGCGAGCAATGGCATCGCTCAGGTCGCTCTTGAGCAGTTACGCGCCGATGTTGGTGATGCGATGGTGCTCATCGCTGACCTTTGCGTCGACGAGTACACCGATCACGGCCACTGCGGAATTATCGATGAACAGGGCAACGTTGACAACGACGCCACTCTCGAGCTCTACGCAGCTGCGGCCGTCGCGCAAGCAAATGCCGGTGCTCACATGGTTGCCCCAAGCGGAATGATGGACGGGCAAGTTGCAGCGATTCGGTCAGCTCTTGACGAGGCAGGCCACAGTGATATTCCGATCATGGCGTACGCAAGCAAGTATGCGAGCGGGCTCTACGGCCCATTCCGCGAAGCGGTCGACGTCACCATCGCGGGTGGTGGTGATCGCAAGGGCTACCAGCAGGATTGGCGCAATGGCCGTGAGGCACTCATTGAAGTAGCCGGCGATGTCGCTCAAGGAGCCGACATCATCATGGTGAAACCAGCCGTGACCTATCTCGATGTCATTGCGGAAGTACGTGCGGCAATCGACCTTCCGGTAGCGGCGTACCACGTGAGTGGCGAATACGCGATGATCATGGCGGCTGCTGCAAACGGATGGATCGATGGCGATGTCGTTGCACTCGAGCAACTCACCGCGATCAAGCGGGCTGGTGCAGGCATCATCTTGACCTATCTCACCCGTTGGTTCGCTGAGGGTGCGCGAGGTCTTTCGTGATCAAGGTCTGTGATCCGCAGCGCTGCGAGACTGCGGGCTGCACCGCAACGTTGTGTGTCGGAGCAGGGCTTTCGTCGAATGACGAATTCTTTGAACGATCTACACAAGCAATTCCTGGTGGAGTCAACTCATCGATCCGAGCATTCCGATCTGTGGGTGGTCGACCGTACGTAGTCGCTGGGGCTAACGGTGCCTATGTGACCGATGTTGAAGGTCGGAGCTACATCGACCTTGTGCAAAGTTACGGAGCGGTCATCCTTGGTCATGCACACCCTGCTGTTACTGCAGCGGTAAGCGCGGCTGCCGCCGACGGAACGTCGTTTGGCGCCCCAACCCCGCGCGAGATGAAGTTGGCTGAAGCGATTCGAGAGCGGGTCCCAAGTTGTGAACGTGTTCGGTTCATGAACTCTGGGACAGAAGCAACGTCGACAGCGGTTCGACTCGCTCGCGGGTACACCGGCCGCGACCGAGTTGTGATCTTCCATGGAAATTTCCATGGCGCAACCGATGCGCTACTTGCCGCAGGTGGAAGTGGTGTGGCGACACTCGGGCTGCCAGGTACTGCTGGAGTTCCGGCTGGAGCTGTTGGTGAAACCATGGTGGTGCCCTACAACGTTGTGCCTCAACTCGATGATGCTGTCGCTGCGGTCATCGTTGAACCAGTTGCAGCAAACATGGGGGTCGTCGAACCAGTTCCTGGATTCCTTGAAGGCATTCGTGCAGAGTGTGATCGCGTTGGTGCGGTTCTCATTTTTGATGAGGTCATCTCAGGTTTCCGCATTGGTGTTGGTGGTGCACAAGAGCGCTACGGGGTTCGGCCTGATCTCACCACATTCGGGAAAGTCATTGGCGGCGGACTACCCATCGGTGCCGTCGGTGGGCATCAGGCGATTATGGAGACGCTGTCACCACTTGGGTCGGTATTTCATGCCGGAACGCTCGCAGGTAACCCCATCGCAACTGCAGCTGGGCTTGCGGCCCTCGACATTCTCGAGCCCGAGTTGTACACGGAGTTAGAACGTCGAGCCGAAGCGCTCGCATCTCTTCTCGATGATGCCTGTCGTGCGGCAGGCCTTCCTGCGCATTTCCCTCGAGTTGGCACGCTCGTCGGCGCCTTCATGGGCGATGGCGGTCCGGTTCGCAATTTCGGTGATGCAAAGACCACCGATGAAGACGCCTACGCCCGTTTCTTCCATGCGATGTTGGCAGAGGGCGTCGCGATGGCTCCCGGTGCGTATGAGGCACTCTTTGTTGGCCTCGGGCACGACGACGCGGTGATGGCTGATCTGGCAGCCGCGGCGCATCGCGCAGCGGTGACCGCATCGCAGCGTTAGCGGCAAGTACGTTCGCGAACGATGATCAGTGTCGAGGGACTTACCAAGCGTTTTGGTTCGAAGCTCGCGATCGACGATCTCAGTTTTGAGGTGCAACCAGGTCGTGTGACCGGATTTCTCGGTCCGAATGGATCAGGAAAATCGACGACGATGCGGTGCATGGTCGATCTTGATCGCCCACAGGCTGGCACCGTTCGTTTTTCTGGTCGGTGTTATAAGGACATCGTCGACCCTGTGACATCGATTGGCGCTCTGCTCGATGCGTCTTACGTGCACCCGGGACGCTCAGCCCGACACCATCTTGAGTGGTTAGCGATATCGAACCATCTTGATCGCACGCGAGTTTCAGAGGTCTTAGAGCTCGTCGGCCTCACCGAGGTCGCTCACCGCAGGGTGAAGACATATTCACTTGGCATGAAACAGCGACTCGGCCTTGCGGCAACAATGCTTGGCGACCCGGAAGTCATCATCCTTGATGAGCCGGCCAATGGACTTGATCCTGAGGGAATCAGGTGGATGCGCGACATGCTGAAATATCTCGCAGGGCAGGGTCGAGCAGTTCTTGTGAGCAGTCATCAACTGTCGGAGATCGCCCTGATGGCGGAGGATCTCGTCGTTATTGGTCGTGGACGTTTAATTGCTCAGGAACCGGCTCGTGATTTCATTGCCCGCCATACGACCACTCGCGTTCGTGTGCGTTCACCACAGATCAGTGATCTCGTCGAGAGCCTTCGAGGGAAAGGAGCGGATGTATCACCAGAAGAAGAGCCCCTGACAACCGACGGGGTGCTGGTCGCCGGACTCAATATGGCCACAGTTGGTGAACTCGCTCATCAGCACGGCGTGATCTTGCATGAACTTTCCGAAGTGACTGACAGTCTTGAAGATGCATTCCTCGCGGTGACGAAAGATGACCAGGAATACCGATCGGGGCCATCTTCGTGAGAGCGATCATTGCGAGCGAGTGGTTGAAAGCGCGAACCGTGCGTTCTCATTGGGTTCTGCTCGCCATTGCTATTGCGTTCCCGCTGGTCATCTCGACCCTTGTTGGCATCTTCAATCCAGACCCTCAGTTCATGTCGTATCGAGAGCTTGGGTCGATGACGACCGGGACGGGTGTTGTTTCGCTGTTACTTCTTACGTCGCTGTGGGTCATCAACCTGACGAGCGAATTCACCCACGGCACGATTCGGGTGACGTATGCGGCGGTGCCTGCCCGATGGAAGGTCATCGCCAGCAAAGCCGTTGTTGGTACGGCGGTGACGCTGGTCGTGATGACCGTGCTGTTCTGGTCAACCTTCTGTGTCGGTGCACTGTTGCTCGATCGGCGTGGAGCGCCGATCATTGTGGATGGTTGGCTTGGTCACACGGTCGGCGTTTGGATAGCGCTCGTTGCACTTGCCGTCATCGTGTCGTGGTTCGGCCTCAGCCTTGGCGTCATCATCAAGAATTCGCCGGTGGCAATCGTGGTCGTGTTGTTGTGGCCACTCATCATTGAAAACCTCATCGCGCTTGCACTCACGCTGAGCGGAATCGAGACGGCTCGCAAGTGGATGCCGTATCAGGCAGCAATCCAGACTGTCGACAACAATCCGGGGCTTGATGGCACACTCGGGCGGCCATGGGCACACCTCTATTTTGCAGTTTTTGTGCTTGCGATATTCGCGGTTGGTGTCGTAGTTGATCGTCGTCGCGATGCCTAATCCGGTTCGCTTGGTTGTATTGGAATAAGGTCACGGCCATGCGTGAACGTTTAGAGAACGGAACCGAACTTGAAGTCGTTCGGGTTGCTGGGTCAACTCGCGGACTCGTAGTTGCCCCCGACATTTTTGGTCTTCGCCCACTGTTCGACGATCTTGTTCAGCGGTTTGCCCAAGAGTGGAACATGACAACGATCGCGGTTGAGCCATTTCCGACGGAATCACTCTCACCTGATATCGAGCCCCGCTATGAGGCTGTGTCGAGACTGACCGATGATCGCGTACTTGGAGACCTCGCCGCCGCCGCAGATCTCACCGGGTGTGATGAGGTGAGTCTCATCGGTTTCTGCCTCGGTGGAATGCATTGCTTCAAGGCGGCTGACCAAGGGCGGTTCGATCGCATCGCAAGTTTTTACGGAATGATTCGCCTACCTGAGGCGTGGAATGGCCCTGGCCAAAGCGAGCCACTACTGCACGTTGCTGCCGCTCCAGACCCGGTGTTGGCGATCATTGGAGATCTTGACCCGTACACACCTCCAGATGCGGTGTCAGACCTTGAGGCGACCGGCACACAGGTTGTTCGTTATGCCGATGCCAAACACGGGTTCGCGCATGATGCGAGCCGACCTGACCACAGGGCTGACGATGCAGCAGATGCGTTCGCCAGAGTGGGCGACTGGGTTCGAGGTAGCTAAGCGATTAACGGGCGCGAATAGCAAGCTCGTTGCGCTGCAGAATTCGGTAGTTGCGGTCGTGTTGTTCTAGCCAGCCGAGTCTCACGAAGCTTGCAATCGCTTTGTTGACACGTTCGCGTGATGCGCCGACCATCCCAGCGAGTTCTTCCTGAGTGACGGGCATAGAGAACTCATCGTTGCCGTCAGACAATTCGATGATGCGCTTCGCTGTCCGGCCGGTCACGTCGAGGAATACTGAGTCGGAGAGCGCTTCATCCATTGCTCGAAGACGCTGAGCGAGCATTCGCGCAGCAGCCCAGACAAGATCGGGTTGGTCATCGAAGATCTTCTTGACGTGGGTGTAGCCAATCTCAAGAACACTTGTCGGCTCAATCGCTCGTGCTGTTGCTGAGCGAGCCCCGTTGTCGAGTAAACCGAGTTCTCCGAATAGGTCGCCAGAATCCATCAAGGCAACAACGCTCTCACGGTCATCCACCTCTGATGACATAACTATGGCGATTCGACCTGACAGGACGATGTGAAGCGAGTCGGGTTCGTCGCCCTCAGCGAAGAGCACATCCCCACGAACGAGTTCCTTCGTCTCGGCGACCTCAACAAGGCCGTTGAGGGTCGCTTCGTCAACTTCAGAGAAGATCGCCACGCTCTGCAGCGCGGTTAATGGATCGATGGGAGGAGTTTCATTCGGAGTCACTGTGCTTCGATGGTACTACCCTGCGGCTCAATGACTTCTAGCGAGCAGCACGGGCACGGCCAAGTCTGGTCGATTGTGGTGGGTGCAGGTAGCGGCGCGCGCTTCGGCGGTCTAAAGCAATATGAGGTCATTGGAGGGCAACGTGTAATCGATCGTTCGGTCGCAACTGCGAGCGAACGATCCGATGGTGTTGTCATTGTGGTGCCCGCATCAGACGCTGAACATGAGGGTGGTGTCGCAGGTGGAGCCTCGCGAGCCGAAAGCGTTCGTAATGGTTTGCAGCATGTGCCTGCCGAGGCCGAGATCATCTGTGTGCACGATGCTGCACGACCGTTCGCCTCGTCAGAATTGTTTGATCAGGTGATTGCCGCGGTGCAGGCCGGCGCGGATGCGGCAATCCCCGCAGTTCCGGTGACTGACACAATCAAGATCGTTGCATCAGATGGCAGCGGACGGGTCAAGGCAACCCCGGATCGTTCAACACTTGTCGCAGTTCAGACCCCGCAAGCGTTCAAAGCATCAGCATTGCGAATTGCCCATGAGAAGGCTGGTGGCAACGTTGATGCAACCGATGATGCGATGCTGGTGGAGCAAGCCGGTGGTGTCGTGGTGGTGGTTCCAGGAGAGGCTGTGAATCGCAAGATCACAACTCCTGACGATCTTGAATGGGCTCGGCGAGAGGTTGAACAATGATTTCTGACATTCGGGTGGGTCAAGGTTTTGATATTCATCGTTTCGGCGATGATGCCGATCGCTCTCTCATTTTGGGCGGTGTTGAGTTTTCTGGTGAACGGCCACTCGTTGGCCACTCTGATGCCGACGTTCCTGCACATGCGATTACCGATGCGCTCTTGTCGGCGTTGCAACTCGGCGATCTCGGTGAACGCTTCCCTGACACCGACCCCAAGTGGGCGGGGGCAAATTCAATCGAGATGTTGAAAGCGGTTGCGTCTGAGGTGGTGTCACTCGGCTGGACGATACGAAACGCCTCGGTCGCAATCGTGTGTGAGCAGCCAAAGATTGCGCCGATGCGAGAAGAGATGCAGCGCAATCTAGGCGCAGCGTGCGCAGCTCCGGTGACGGTGACCGGGCGAAGAGCAGAAGGTCTTGGCGCAATCGGCCGAGTTGAAGGAATTGCCTGTTGGGCAACGGTGGTGGTGACACGATGAACGGTCGAAGGAATAGTGGCGGTGGGCCTCGCGGTGGAGGACAACCAAGAAAGAATTCGCGTGGTGGGTCACGGCCTGCGGGCAGAGGTGGGTCTCGTCAAAGTCCTCGCAGTCGAGGAGCAGGACGCACTGGGGCGATCCGTCGAGATGACGAACCCCGAGCATCGAAGCCGAAAACACTTGGTGGATCACAAATTGAGGGTCGTCAGGCCGTTAGGGAATTGTTGATTGCTCAGCGCCGCAAGGTGCAAGAGATTTGGATCTCCTCTGAACTCGAAGGCGACGAAGCCCTTGACGACATCGTTGGTCTTGCTCGCGCAAACCGCGTTCCTGTTGCCTATGTGGCCCGTCGTCGCCTCGAGACAGCGGCTCGATCAGAGGCTCCGCAGGGAGTGCTTGCCCGAGCAGCAGAAGTTCCAGAGGTTGATCTTGCCCGACTCATTTCGCGGCGTGAAGGGCGTGCGCCCTTCCTCGTTGCTGTCGATGGGGTGACTGATCCGGGCAACCTCGGCGCGATTCTCCGCAGTTGCGAGGGAGCGGGTGTCGATGGTGTTGTCGTGCCGCGTCACCGCGCCGTGCACATCACACCAACGGTCGCGAAAGCAGCAGCAGGGGCGGTAGAGCACGTCCCGGTAGCAGTGGTGCCAGGTCTTCCGGCCGCTCTTGCCCGCATGAAAGATCAGGGCATTTGGATTGTCGGTCTTGATGATGCGGCTGATCGGAGTCTCTTTGAGTTGGGTGATTTGGCGGCTGAGGGAATCTGTGTCGTGCTCGGTGCCGAAGGGGCTGGATTGTCACGGCTTGTTCGTGAACGCTGCGATTTGATCTGTGCGATACCAATGCATGGCCGAGTTGAGTCGCTCAACGTGTCTGCTGCAGCCGCTCTCGCGGCCTATGAGGTTCGCCGCCACCGTTAACTCGGTGCAGTGTTGATCTGTGCACTTCTTCTGCGGTGACAAGTGAACCTAAGGTGTCGATCCGTGCCTGAAGATGTTTCGCCCGAGTTGACGTTTCATCGTCGGCATTTCTTGACTGGGCTCGGTGCTGGCATCGGAGCGGCAGTCGTTGGTGATCTATTGCCGTGGTCGTCGACTTCGTTTGCGTTCGCTGACGAATTACCGGCAGGTGCGAGCAGGTTTGTTGCTCTTGATCGTCAGCATCGACTTGCAGATACACGACAACCCGCCGATGGGCGGTACCCCTACACGGAAACCTCACAAACAAACGGCCGCCACGTTCGGGTGCAGGTTGCTGGCAGGTCGGGCGTGCCAGTTGGCGCCACTGCGGCGGTGCTCACCGTGACCGCCATCAACTACGCGAATTTCAATTTTGTCACGGTGTACCCGTCAGGAATTGCGGCACCCGATGTGTCGAATCTCAATATGGCGCACAAGTACCAGGTGGTTGCCAATTTGGTGACCGTGCAACTTGGAAGCGATGGGGCGGTCGAGTTAGAGAGCTATGACGATTGCGATCTCATTGTTGATGTGACCGGAGCCTATGAGTCAGTCTCGGCGGCGGTGAGTGCTGGCCGGTATGTCGGACGAGATACGCCGAGACGGATCTTCGATTCTCGCCATCGCAGTGAAGGGAAGCCGGTCGCTCGCGAATCGATTTCGATTGATGTGTCAGGTGTGATCCCAAGTGATGCCACGGCGCTGATGGTCAACCTCACAATTGATGGCACAGATGGATGGGGTTTCCTTACCTGCTATCCGTTTGGGCAGACCGAGGTGCCCGACTCTTCGAACTTGAACGTTGATGGGGCGAACCAGACGCGAGCTGCTGCGGCGGTCGTAAGTATTGGTGAGCTCGATGGCCGAAGAGGATTCAATATCTGGACCTATGGCGGTGGACACGTCATCGTTGACCTGCTCGGTTACTTCACCGGTGATAACAGCGACCCTTCGTCGATAGGTCTCTTCGTGCCGGCCGTGCCAGAACGCATCGTTGACACAAGGAAACCAGAACCTCACCGGTTGTGGCACAACTGGATGATCGAATCACCAGCACCCGGAGTATCGGCAACTCGAGCATCGTCAGTAGTCCTAAATGTGACCGCCGTCGATGCGTTGGGATGGGGCTATCTTGCAGTCACTCCGGCCCGAACGTATCGATGGTCGCCATCGGTTTACCCCGAAACGTCGAGTCTGAATTACACCGAGCGGGGCGCAACCGTTGCGAACCAGGTCGTCACGAGAATCACTGAAGACACGGGATTCTCGGTGTACTCATATCAGGGGTGCCATGTGCTTGCTGATTACTTCGGGTATTTCACCGGATCGCCACGTCAGCCTGTCGTTGCTGCACCGTCCAACCCAGACCCGCAGTCGATTGGACCGGAATGGCAGTTAACGATTCCGAAGATCAATCATCGAACGACAGTCCGTGACGGTGATTCGATAGCGGTTACTGATGCCGGTGATACGTGGCATTGGTCAGGAACTGGCGACATGGGGCAGTCGGCCAATGTTGCAGTCTTCGCGTATCGAACGAGTGCTGGTGGGTCATTTAGAAATCTCCACCTGCTCACCGCAGGAGACTCGGTCGAGGTGTCGACTACTGATGGTCGAGTGTTCACCTACGAGGTGGTTGAGCGTCACCTCACGTCTGATGATCGTGATGAAATTCTTGCGGCAACCCGGTCGCTATCGACGACGTCAATCTCATTGATTGCGTGCAGCCGGGCAAATTTCTTGCCGACGAGCCTTGCGTATCGCATCATCGTGAATGCTCGTCTCGTGAGTTGGCGAGAAATATAGAGAATTCTTCCTCGGCTGTTTGATTCGGGTTGCGCGGTAGTGGTGTTACTGGGTGACCCCTAGCCTTACGGAAGCAATTCGATGAATTGCCCCGCCGGGTTAGCTCAGTTGGTAGAGCACTTGACTTGTAATCATGTGGTCGCGAGTTCGATTCTCGCACCCGGCTCCATTGAGCATCATCCCTGATGTTGTTCGTAGATCGCTCCCAGGTGGTGAGCAACCACATCGGCAAACACGACAGGTTCAAACTTTGGCACCTGGCCATCGTCGACGCATCCAGCCAGCGGTGACACCTCAGTCAACATGTGCGGATCGCAGAACAACACACATGAATACCTGTCCGATGAGCCACGGTTTCTCACTCGATGGGGAGTTGCACGCAGACGCCCATTACTCCAACGATGCAACATCGACCCGGCGTTCATAACGAATGCTCCTTCAATGGGTTCAACGTCGATCCAGTTGTCATTGCCGTGCGCAACCTGCAACCCACCAGCGGAATCCTGTGCAACCAGTGTGAGGGCGCCGAAGTCGGTATGCGGCGCTGACCCAAAAACGTCCTCAGGCGCGTCGTTGTTCACCGGCGGATAGTGCAGAAGCCGAAACCAGGTGGTCGGGTTGGAAAAGCTCTTGATGAGGTCTCCTCGTCCGCCGAGGCCCTGATCGATGAGAGAGAGAACTCGCAATGCGACGTCGCGCATTGCGTCGTGGCACCTCATGACAGGTTCCTTGAAGTTGTCGACACCAGGCCACTGATTTGGCCCAGCGAGCGGGGTGTTGGCGAGTACTTCACGAGAGTCTGGAGCATCTTCGCGCATCATCATGAACGACTCGCTGCGGTTGGCGGCAGTGGCTGCAACAACCTCTGACGACCGATCGACGGCCGTGCCATCGGCGATGTACCCACGATGATTGTGATCAAGCGCAATCGACATTTTGTGGTCGAGTGGTAATGCATGAAAGCGAGAGGATGCATCGAACGCGTCAGAAATCGTGTCCGCGGTGACTCCGTGTCCAACGACCTGAGCAAAACCGATATGAGAATACGCATCGATGATCGCATCGATGACATCTGCGTCCGGAAGTTGGAGATCGATAACAGGAATCGATGCGCTCATGATGTGGAGGACGATACATCTCACCAAGGTGTGTTTGAGAGCCCGAATCAGGTAGCTCATGCGAACGCGGTACTCTAAGAACATGAATGTCGAACGCGTTCAGAGATTGACCGGAGCCGTTCACCGTGTACGGGCGGTAGCGGCTGTAGCTGCGAGCGCAGCAGTTATCGCTGCATGTGGTGGTGGAGATGCTGCTGACACCACGACAACGACAATCGAGGCCGCTGTTGAAACGACTGCAGCGCCCGTTGAGACCTCGACAACTGTTGAAGTGACAACGACGACAGAAGTGCCTGCGATCGTTACCGAAGGAGCAACGGTCATCGTTGCGAACGCAAGCAGCGTGAACGGTTCTGCCGGCCGCATGTCTGAACTGCTCGCCGCTGAAGGGTTCGACATGGGAACCCCAACAAATTCGACCGAGGGCACCCTTGGGGCCTCAAAGATCTACTACATCGACGATGAAGCAGCGCTAGTCGTTGCTGAATCGCTCGTTCGGGTGTTTGGTGGTGTGATCCAGCTCATTGAGATGCCAACAGTGCCGCCGGTGAGCTCATCTGACATTGGCGATGCTGGCGTGCTTGTTGCGCTCGGCGACGACTTCGCAGACCAGTTGCTCCCAGGAGCAACCTCCAGCACTCCGTAACACGTTGTCTTAGCCGACAACTTCACGCACTCGCGCGAGCAGCATGTCGAGTGCGGGGCGGTTGAGTCCACCCTCTGGAATGATGACGTCGGCGTGGGCTCGGCTGGGCTCGATGAAGTCTTCGTGGCTCGGTCGAACGGTCGCGAGGTACTGCGCAATGATGCTTTCTTGGGTACGGCCGCGCTCAACAACGTCACGCTCCAAACGTCTGATGAATCGAAGATCAGCCGGTGTGTCGACAAATATTTTGAGATCAAAACGATTTCGAAGTTCGTTGTTCCAAAGGACGAGAATTCCCTCGACGACAATGATTCTGGCCGGTTGCACGACGTCGACAATGTCGGTGCGGTCATGAATGGTGTAGTCGTAGGTCGGAACTGGTGCCGGGCGCCACTGGAGTAACTCGCCGAGGTGATCATTCATGAGATCCCAGTCGAATGCCGACGGGTGGTCGTAATTTGCAGCGGCCCGCTCTTCCATCGGCTGCTCGGTCCGCGAGATGTAGTACGAATCGAGTTTTACAAGGGCGAGTTCATCGGCTCCCATTGCGTCGACAAGTCGCTCTGCGATGGTTGTTTTTCCAGATGAGGTGCCTCCGGCAACTCCGATGATGAATGGCTTGTCGGACACGTTTGGAGAGGATAATTCATGAAACCTGTGTGACGGTTCTGGAGGGTGCTTGTAAGTGGACCCTCTGAGCGGTAATTCTTGTGAGGTGATCACAGATCGTCAGCGAGCCATTCTTGAATTCGAACGCACTTGGTGGACGCTTGACGACACCCGCGAGCGCGCGATTAGGGCGCGGTTTCAGTGCTCGGTAGACGAGTACCATGGGGAGTTGAACGAACTGCTGGAACTTCCAGAGGCTCTTGAGCACGACGAACTGTTGGTCCGTCGACTTGAGCGCCAACGGGTGATTCGGCGTCGTGAGCGACTTGGTACCGGCACCGATGCATCGGGAGGAACGTCGAAATGAGCGATTCGAGAGACTCAAGCGGAGGCGTACCGAGGCGTGTGCCTCGAAACGAGCCAGCCCAGATCGCAGGTGGGCTTGCCATTGTCCTCTCAGTGATCGCTGTTGTCGTGGGCTTCCTTATTCTGCGATCGATCTCATCGAATGGCGACGCAGTGCTGGGTGGCCCCGTCGCAACCACATCGGTTGAAACCACGGTCGCTGCTGATGCTTCACTCACATCGACGACGTTGGTACTTGAGACCACCACGACTGTTGCTGGTCCGGTAACCGAAGGTGCATCGGTCATCATCGCTAACGCAAATGGTGTGAGCGGTTCGGCTGGTCTGCTGAGTGATGAGCTCGCTGCAGCGGGCTACTCGGTTGGTTCACCAACTAACGCATCGTCATCGATCGGCGGCCGACTCGAACTGACGGTGGTTTATTACGACGCAGGAATTCCAGCAGCGCAAGCGGTTGCTGAATCTGTTGCTACCTCGATGGGCGGGGTGTCGTCAATTGCGCCGGTGCAAACTCCGGCTCCAACGCAGACCGGGTCACTCGATGGAGCGGGCGTGCTCATCATGCTCGGCCTCGACAAAGCGGGCAGGACCCTTGAAGAACTGGCTCCGGCAGCAGTGACCGAAGTTGAAGCAGGTACAACCGGCGGCTAGCGCGCCGAATGTGCTGACAAAATTTCTTTTGCGATCTCGTTGATGAGACGTCGAGTTTGAGAAGTTGCTGCTTCTAGCCCGTAACGATCTGTGAGCGAATAGGTCGGAAGCCGGCCGACAACATCGTCATCTGCGAAGCCACAGATCACTGCAACGGGGATGTCGTGGTCGTGAGCGAGCCGGGAAACGCCCCCAACGACTTTTCCTTCAAAACTCTGGGCATCTAGGTGTCCTTCACCGGTGATGACAAGGTCTGCATTCTCGATGGCGTCGTAGAGGCCGACTTCGTCGGCAACGAGGTCGAATCCGGGTTCGATTTTTCCGCCGAGTGCGACGAGCCCACCGGCGAGCCCCCCGGCAGCACCAGAACCCGGAACCTCGGCTACATCCACGCCGTAGTCGTTCTCGTACATCTGAGAGAGTCGCTGCAGTCGGCCAGTGAGGAGGTCAACATGTGCAGGAGTTGCTCCTTTTTGTGGGCCGAACACGCGCGCCGCATCGAGGAAGGTTGTTGTGACATCGCAGGCGATCCGAATGTCGACTCCTTTGAGTCGACCTGGTGATCCGATTGCTTGCACCGCTCCGAGCCCACCATCGGTTGTTGCTGAACCACCGAGGCCGACGATGACACGACGGGCTCCAACGGCAATTGCGTGGAGGATGAGTTCACCCACCCCAGCGGTTGTCGCATCAAGCGGGCGGTTTGCGTCAGGCCCGCCGGCGAGTTCCAACCCGGCGGCTTGTGCCATTTCGATGATCGCGGTTCGGCCGTTCAGCCTCCATCCGGCTTCGACGGGGGCACCGAGTGGCCCCGTCACACGTTGAGAGCGGTTTGCCCCGCCGAACACGGCGAGAAGTCCCTCGCCGCCATCGGCCAGCGGAAGCTCGACGATGTCATGGCCGAGGTCCCAGCACGCGTCGCCGATCGCTGAAGCAACTTCGTGAGCGGTAGCAGTGCCCCGAAATTTGTCGACTGCAGCGAGGACTCGCATGGTGACAACCTACATGAGCTCAGTGTGCCGAAATCCGACCAACTCGGTAGTGTTTCAGGCATGGCTGTAACCGTTCGTATCCCCACCACCCTCCGTCCACTATCTGGTGGCGAGAAGTTAGTTGAGGTGGAAGCCGGCGATCTCTCAGCGGTCATTGCTGCGCTTGAAGGTGCCCACCCAGGTTTTGCCGATCGCCTTCTCGATGAAGATGGCAATCTCCGGAAGTTCGTCAATATCTTCGTTGACGACGACGACGTTCGTTACCTCGATGGATTGTCAACCGATGTTGCTGACGGTGTGACGGTGAGCATCATCCCAGCTGTTGCTGGTGGCTGATCAGCAAACCGCCTGAACCCTTTCCCTGTTGCGATTCCAGTTGTCGTGAAGGTTGCGCTCGTCACGTCTGCTGGGCTTACGCATCCAGATCCTGACCTCCCCCAACTCGTCGCTGAATTTTCGGTGCTTGATGTCGATGCAGACATCGTGAGTTGGGATGCTGCCGTCGACTGGTCTGGTTACACCGCTGCGATCATTCGGTCGACATGGGACTATCACCGACGTCTCGATGAGTTCGATCGCTGGCTAACCACAGTTTCGGAACAGACCCAACTCTGGAACCCTGCTGATGTCATTCGTTGGAACCTTGATAAGCGTTATCTCGCTGATCTTCAGCGAAGAGGTTTGCCGGTTGTGCCCAGCCAATTTATTGACGCGGGTGAAACGAACTGGCAAGAGCAACTGTTCAACTTCAGCGATGACATTGTGGTGAAGCCAACAGTCGGAGCAGGGTCACATGGCGTGCGGCGTTTCACCCACGACGATGAATCGGCCATCAATTACGTGAGTGAACTACTCAAGAGTGACCTCACGCCTCTCATCCAGCCATATCTCAATGACATTGACACCTATGGCGAAGTTGGACTCGTAACCGCGCATGGTGTGCTGAGTCATGCCTTTCACAAAGCGGCGATACTCGACGGCGAACCGGAATGGTCGGGTGATGATCACGTCGTTGAAGTCATCAGTGAACATCTGCCATCAGATCAAGAATTGGCGCTCTGCCAGCAGGTGCTCTCCGTGCTGCCTCCAACGGCGTACGCCCGGATCGACATGTTGCCGACCAGTAACGGGCCAGTCGTCTCTGAAGTAGAACTCATCGAACCATCACTATTCCTCGAAGTAGATGCCGGTGCGGCACGCCGAATTGCAGAGGCATTCGCCTCCCTCGTTCGTCGATAGCCTCGAGATCATGCAAATGGAAACCGGTGTCTGCGTCCTCCACCTCTTTTGTGCGGCGACAGAAACGGTTGACCGAGATGCGTTGAATACGGCTGTCAATGACGCTCGCTCGGCAGGGTGCCAGGTCATTACCGCCGCAATGCTGGGTCACAAAGCGGACATTGGCGTGATGGCAATCAGTAATGACACTGCTGTGTTGTATTCATTGCAAACGCGAATGCAGCATGCGGGGCTAGAAATTCGAGATAGTTACCTCAGCATCACCGAAGTGAGTGAATACGCCAAAGGCCTTCCAGAAGAAGCGCTTCGTGACCGGCTCTACCCACAACTTCCACCAGAGGGAAAGCCGGCGTTCTGTTTCTACCCAATGAGTAAACGCCGCGAGGGGCATGCCAACTGGTACGCAACACCATTTGACGAACGTACGGCGATGATGATGGAACACGGCAAGAGCGGGCGAGCATTCGCAGGCAAGATCGTGCAACTCGTCACTGCGTCAACCGGTCTTGATTCTCACGAATGGGGCGTGACGCTGTTCGGGGTCAGTCTCGAGATCATCAAAGATGTCGTTTACACGATGAGATTCGACAAGGGCTCTGCAATCTACGGAGAGTTTGGTGACTTCTTTGTCGGCTACCTCGCCCCGCTCGACGAACTGCTGTAGGACGGTCACTCGGGCCTGACATCGCCCGCTATGAAGAAATCTCGATTCCGGTTTCATTGAAGATGTATTCACGGCCCGCGTCGTCAAACCGGAACTCACGAAACCATGCTCGACTGAGGTCACCGGTCGCGCCGAGGTCAACCGCCCCTGATCGCCCGTTGTAATCGATCTGCAACCCCTGGTCGATGAGCGCGGCACACTCTGCGTACGTACTGCATAGACGTCCACCGGATGACACAGATGCCATTTGGTTTGCGATCGATCGTGGAATGTCGCTTCCAGCCTGACGGGCGGCGAGAGCGATGAGCATCACGCAGTCGTAGGCATTTGTCGAGAAATACCCCGATGGAGAATCAACTGTTGTGACAACCGCACGGGCTGCTACACCGATGATCTGCTCGCGAAGACGATCAGAGATCGTGGCGATGATGTCAGTGGCGCCACGAAGACTGTCGTTAACGACGACGAACGGAGCGATGACGCCGGCATCATTTGGCAGGGCGGCGTCGAGTGCCGACAGCATTCGTGCGCCGTCTGCTTCATCCCCTAGAACTGCGATGACTCGCGATCCGTTGTCGAGAATGCTGGCCGCATCGTCAGCGAGATCAGGGTCGTTACCTGAGAAGGGAATGGTGGCCGCCAATGTCAAACTTGGGCGGCGCTCAACGGCAGCTTCTAGTGCAGTTGCTAATCCTCTTCCATATGGATCATCGAGATGAACGATGGTGAGTGAGCCTCCGCCGGTACGGGCCGCAGCGCGGGCGAGGGCTGACATTTGAAGGCTGTCACTTCCCACGGTGCGAAAGAACAGATTTGCATCAGGGAATCGATCCAACATCAGCGAAGTCGCAGTTGGCGAGCATGACAGCACCTCAGCATCTACTGCCTGATCGAGCATTTCAAGAGCGTTGAGAGATGACGCCGGACCAACAATTGCATCGACCTCTGACTGCAAGACAATTCCAAGGTCAATCGATGTCGCCTCGTCAACAAAACTGACCTCGAGAGGACTCCCAAGTACTCCACCCGCCGCATTGATGTCACTCACGGCGAGCCGAACAGCATCTGTTACCGGGGCGCCAATACGTGATCCGAGGCCAGTGGCAGGGAGAAAGGCAGCAATTTGCACAATTCCATCCCCAGATTGCTGGGTGGCAATGGTGGTGGCAGGAGGACTGACCGTAAGTTCAGGGCCCGACTCAGCTGAAGAGGTGCATGCGGCCGACACGATCGCGACGAGGCCGATTGCACATGCAATTCGTGCGCTCACCTGGCGACTCGTGCGAAAGATCATGACGCCACGATAGAAGAGAATGGTGGGTGAACAGCCGTCGCCAGTCCAAGTGCTTCGAGAGATGCTGCATGCCTGCATCCCAAGTTGGCTTGCAGGAAAAATGAACGAGGTGTTGTGCCAACAAGGAAGAGAAGGAGCAGTGGTCGAAGACAGCGTTACCGATGTCGTCGAATCTGTATCAACAACCCTCCTTGCGCAACTTGATGAACTCCTCGCCACCGACCCTGATGAGCAGCGGGCAAATCCCCTTGCGGTGGTGAGAGCCGCCCTTCAGGTGCCA